>CALAHA010000065.1 GCA_937891565.1 uncultured Ilumatobacter sp.
CTGGCGCGAATCGCTGTGGCTTGTGAACGACGGGATCGCGACCACCGAAGAGATTGACGACGCAATCCGCTACGGCTTCGGCCTTCGGTGGGCGCAGATGGGCACGTTCGAGACCTATCGGATCGCCGGGGGAGAGGGCGGTATGCGCCACTTCATGGAGCAGTTCGGGCCAGCGTTGAAATGGCCGTGGACCAAGCTGATGGACACGCCGGAACTGACCGATGAACTGATCGACACCATTGCCGAACAGTCCGACGAGCAAGCAGCAGGCCGCTCAATCCGAGACCTTGCGCAAGAACGCGACCGGAACCTCGTTGCGATTCTGCGGGCACTCGAAAGCGTCGACGCCGGTGCTGGCAAGACCATCACCAACCTCCGCGCGCTCCAGGCCTAACCACGTGTGCGTCGAAGTTTTTGTTGGCCAGGCCGCAGGAATCTCGACGCAAACGGAAGAATGTCGGAATGTTCGGGATTTTACTGTCGACGACTTCGACATCCGTTGAAGACAACGGGTTCGCGTGGCCGGTCCTGATCGTCGGCGGATTGATCATCGTGGCCGGCTTGGTCGCAACCAGGGGCGAGTTCCGCAACTGGCGCCAGCGTCGAGCAGACCGGCAAACAGCGAGAAACTAGACGGCGTCGGTGCCTTCTTCGCCGGTGCGGATGCGTACGACCCGGTCAACGTTCGTGACCCAGATTTTGCCGTCACCGATCTTGCCGGTGGCGGCGGCGTTGGCGATGGCTTCGACCACTTCGTCAACACGCGCTTCGTCGACGACGGTGGCAAGGCTGACCTTGGGGACAAAGTCGATTTTGTACTCGGCGCCTCGATAGGTCTCGGTGTGTCCGCCCTGGCGTCCGAAACCACGAACCTCAGAAACGGTGATTCCGGTGATATCGATCGCCTTGAGGGCGTCCTTCACGTCGTCAAGCTTGAAGGGTTTGATGACTGCAGTAATGAGTTTCATGATGTCCCTGGTTCGTGCGATGTGTTCACGGCGTGATGTTCAAAGAGAGTCAGCTGGTGTACGCCGACTCGGCGTGCTGGCTCTGGTCGAGACCCTGGTACTCGGCATCTTCGCCGACGCGCAACCCCATCGTTGCATCGATCGTCTTGGCGAGGGCATATGTGACGACGAAGGAAAAGACACCGACGACGAGTGCCGCAACAAACTGATCCTTGAGGAGCTCGAAGCTGCCGCCGAAGAGGAGGCCTTCTGAGCTGTCTTCGGCAATTGCTGGATTGACGGCTGCGTCGGCGAACAGCCCGAGGAGCAGCGTGCCGACAAGGCCGCCGATCAGGTGTACCGCGATGACGTCGAGGCTGTCGTCCCAGTTCATCTTCTCCTTGATCTGCAGGGCAAGGAAACACAGCGCCCCGGCGCTGAAGCCGATGATCAGCGGCGACGCACCACCGACGAAGCCGGCGCACGGAGTGATGGCGACGAGGCCCGCAACAGCGCCGGAGCAAGCGCCGAGCACAGTTGCGTGGCCGCCCTTCCAGCGTTCCACGAGAAGCCAGCCGAGCATGCCGGTCGACGCAGCGAGATGGGTATTGACGAGTGCCTGGGCGGCAAGGCCGTCAGCGGCGAGGCCCGAACCAGCGTTAAACCCAAACCAACCGAACCACAAGATGCCGGTACCGAGCACCGTGAACGGCAGATTGTGTGGTGGCATTGCCACGTCGCCATGGCCCTTACGGTTGCCGATGACGAGAATCACGGCGAGCGCTGCCACACCAGCGCTGATGTGGATGGCCGTGCCGCCGGCGAAGTCGAGCGCACCCATCTCGAGGAGCCAGCCGTTAAACACCCACTTGGCGCCAGGGATGTAGACGAGCAACGACCAGAATCCGATGAGCACGGCGTACGAACCAAACTTCAACCGGTCGGCTGTGGCGCCGGTGATCAGTGCCGGGGTGATAACCGCGAACATCATCTGGAAGGCGACGAAGGCCATGCCGGGGATGTCTCCGTCGAGGTTGGTGACGTCGGCGAGGAAGAGAAAGTCGAAGTTGCCTATCCAACCGTTGCCGCTGTCACCGAAGACAAGCGAGAAGCCCACGACTGCCCAAATGGTCGACACCAAACCAATCGCGAACATGTTTTGCATCAACATGCCGAGCACGTTTTTCGAACGGACCATGCCGCCGTAGAAGAACGCCAACCCGGGCGTCATGAAGAGGACGAGTGCTGCCGAGATCAGCACCCATGCGGTGTTTCCGGAGTCCAGTGCGAGGAGCATGAGAGCCGACCGTAGGCAGGGTATGCCAAGTGTGAACGTGCGGAAACGTGATGTTCACAATCCGGAAACAGAGACACTCCGAACGCCAGCCAACGGTGTGCTTGGGCGCGGATCGGACCGCAACCCAAGGTGTATCAGCCCCGAAAACGAAACGATCCCCGTGCCGACATCTCGAGGACAAGATGCGACACGGGGACCGTCCGAGCAGAGCGCGACATTGCGATCCACCGGGCTGTTATCAGACAGCGAAGCCGGGACTACACGGCGTTGGTGCCTTCTTCGCCGGTACGGATGCGGACGATTCGGTCGACGTCGGTCACCCAGATCTTGCCGTCACCGATTTTTCCGGTGGCAGCTGACTTGGTGATGGCCTCGACCACAGCATCGACGGCGGAGTCTTCGACCACGATCTTCACCTGGACTTTGGGGACGAAGTCAATCTTGTACTCAGCACCTCGGTAGGTCTCCGTGTGGCCGCCTTGGCGGCCAAAGCCGCGCACTTCGCTGACGGTGATGCCGGCCGAGCCGGCTTCCTTGAGTGCGTCTTTGACGTCATCAAGCTTGAACGGCTTGATGACTGCAGTTACGAGTTTCATGTTGTTGTCTCTTGTCTTTCAGTCAGGTTCAGGCGTAGGACGGGTCGTTGTTGTAGCCGGCCATGCCGTGCTCGGGAACGTCGAGGCCTCCGACCTCTTCTTCTTCGCTCACCCGGAGGCCAATGGTGGCCTTCAATGCGGAGAAGACGATGAGGCTGGCAATGCCGACCCAAGCGATGATGATGATCACCATGAGGGCCTGCACAGCGAGCTGCTCGAAACCGCCACCGTAGAGCAGGCCAGCATCTTCGCGTCCGAGGAATGCATCGTCGTAGCGGGCGAAGATGCCGATCGACAGTACGCCCCACATGCCGACCACACCGTGGACGCTGATGGCGCCAACCGGGTCGTCGATCTTGATCTTGTCGAAGAACTGGACAGCGAGGACCACGATGATGCCGCCGATGGCGCCAATGACCACCGACATGACCGGTGTGGCGGTGCCACACGGGCCGGTGATGGCGACCAAGCCGGCGAGCACGCCGTTGCCAATGAATGCAATGTCAGGCTTGCCCGTCTTGATCCAGACGAACGCTGCAGTGGCGCAGCCACCGGCAGCAGCAGCGAGGATCGTGTTGAGCGCAATGCCCGTGACCAGATTGTCAGCAGCGAGTTCTGAGCCGGGGTTGAAGCCGAACCAGCCGAGCCAAAGGATGAACACACCGAGGATCGCGAACGGGATGTTGTGGCCAGGGATCGCTCGCGCCGTGCCGTCTTCGGCGTACTTGCCCTTGCGAGCACCGACAAGCTTCGCGCCGACAAGTGCGGCGATGCCACCCGTCATGTGCACGACGCCGGAGCCAGCGAAGTCGGAGTACACAGCGTCACCGATCGAGAGGCCAGCAATGAAGCCGCCGCCCCAGGTCATGTGTACGACCACCGGGTAGATGATGCCGCACATGAACACGCCGAAGATGAGGTATGACGAGAACTTCGTGCGCTCGGCCATAGCGCCCGAGCAGATCGTGACGGCTGTTGCGGCGAACACTGCCTGGAAGAAGAAGAACGTTCCGTGCGACAGGTTGATGATCCCACTTCCGCCGAGAGCGTTGATGTCGAGGTCGTTCATGAAGAACCACCCGCCATCGGTGCCGAAGAAGTCGTTGCCGCCGCTGAAGGCGAGGGCATAGCCGGATGCGAAGAAGGCAAGGATGCCGATGATCGCGTCGGCCATGTTCTTGGCAAAGATGTTCACCACGTTCTTCGCACGTGTCAGGCCTGCTTCAACGAGTGCGAAACCCGCCTGCATGAAGAAGACCAAACAACCAGCGATGAAGACCCAGATGTTGTCGAGGACCGCTTGAACCTCTGACGCTTCCTGAGCGATTGTGATTCCGGGCATGAGGGCCACAAGGGCGACAACGCCGCCAAGGCCAGAGATGATTCGAAGCGCACGATTGTGCACGGGGTCCTCCAAAAAGGATCGGGGATAGGGAAAAGTTTGCTTGGAGAATCCAGTGGCGCCGTTGCCATCCGGATTACGAGGCGAAAGCTACGGACCGTCGATGTCACGTGTGTCGCGGCTCTGTTTCGGCTCCGTGAACAGTCGTCAGCGCGTGTGGGGAAGGGTGCGGGGAAGGGTGCGGGGAAGGGTGTGGGGAAGGGGGCGGGGGAGGGTGCGGGGGGAGGGTGTCGGGAGTGTGTGGGCAAGGGTGTGGGCAAGCCGAAAAACGAATGTGCCCGCCTCCATCACGCAAGGCGGGCACTTCGAATTGGCGGACCGGGCAGCCATGGGGACTGACCGGACGAGCCGTCCACCCTCAGTGGGGGACCAGTTTTCTCGAGGGGGTTGAGGCACTGATTGAGCTGAGGGCGGAACGACTTCCCCTCAAGGTAGGGAGGCGATGTTGCGTGAGTGTGCGATTCTCGTAAACGAGTTATGAACAGTCAGCATCGGGTCGGGGCTGATTCTGCACTTGCGGGCTGAGGATGCGACGAGTGCCACACGCGTCAAATTCGGGGCAACGTCGGTTCAACAGCAAGAATGGTATTTATGGATTTGACGTACCCAAACGAAGCCGAAGAATTTCGCGCCGAGATCAAGGGGTGGCTCCTCGACAACCTCCCCGACGGCTGGTTTGACGAAGGCTTCGAGATGACAACGAGCGAGCGCGAAGCGTTTAACGCCGAGTGGCCCGCGAAGCTCTTCGAAGGTGGTTGGATCTGCGCCACTTGGCCCGCCGAGTACGGCGGCAAGGGACTGACCACGATGCAGGGCGTCGCTTTGTCAGAAGAGTTCGCCAACGCGAAGGCCCCGATGCGTGGTGACTTCTTCGGTGACACGCTGGTTGGCCCGACGCTGCTCCAGTGGGGAACCGAAGAACAGAAGCAGGAATTTTTACCGGGCATCCTGCAGGGTCGGACTCGCTGGTGCCAGGGCTTTTCGGAGCCCGACTCCGGTTCCGACTTGGCGTCGATCAAGACGACTGCCGAGCTCGACGGTGACGAGTGGGTCATTAATGGCCAGAAGGTCTGGACCACACAGGGGCACCACGCCGACTACTGCTTCCTCCTGACGCGTACGGATCCCGAGGCGAAGAAGCACGCCGGCATCTCCTACATGCTCGTCCCGATGAACCAGCCGGGCGTCGAAGTTCGCGGCATCACGCAGCCCGACGGCACCGCTGAGTTCTGTGAGGTGTTCTTCTCAGACGCACGCTGTGCCAAGGACGCCGTCGTTGGCGGTGTCAACAACGGCTGGAAGGT
>CALAHA010000066.1 GCA_937891565.1 uncultured Ilumatobacter sp.
TCGGTGTCTTGGGCGCTGTCTCGACTTTTTGCGTTGCGCAGCCCCGCGCTGCCCATGCGTGTCGGATTCCTCACGCAGTCGCCGACCGGGGACGGATGTACGGCGAGGTTCAGCGACGTCGTCTTCGCTCCAACCACTCTGATTAATCCGCGCGATGGTTCCTAGAGCTGGCGGACCAACTCGACGAAGGTGACACCGACGTCGAGCGGGATTGTGATGCCGCTGGCCGCGTCGAAGAACGTGAACGGGTCAAATGGCGACGGTCGTGACCAGGTGCAGGGTACGGCACGGCCGTCGCGGTGCACGACTGCCTTGCCCGAACCGATGCTTATCGGGTTCGGTGACCGAGCATCGACAGGCGACGGCACGTGTTCGCTCTCGATGAGCACGACGGTCGATGCGGTGATCGGGATGTCAGGCTCAGCGAGGTGGGGCACACCGTCTTGCAAGCGGAGGTATCGACGTGACTCGACATCCCACTTCCATGTCACGTCGACGCCGTCCATATCGACATCGAAGGTTGAGTCAGGAGTCGATGGCAGCGCACCGGGCGTCCAGCCGACGTCGATGCTCCACAGCGGCCTGGCCGGGCCGGCCTGTGGCGCGTTAGCGAGCACACATGTTGGATCGAGGAGGAGGTTATGTGGGCCGGGTCGCGTCGGCTCACGGAAGTAGCAAGGGTTGTGCTGCGCGGTGAAGTCGACCAGGACGCCGGAGTTCTCGGCTGTAGTGAGCCATTGCTCGACACCAACGTTGGCTCCGGAGTAGGCGAGAATTGGTCGGTTCATCGCGGCGAGTAGGTCGAGATCGGCGGTGCGCGCCGAGCGGGCAGGCCCCAAAAGCGCCGGAATATTTGAATGGAAGAGTGCAATAAATCGCGTGACGCCCTCGACGTTCAGTTCAAAGACAGCATCTGCCTGGTTGAGTCCAAACTGCGGCCGAGCCCGACGAAAGTTGTCGACTTTCACTGCGATGATCGGCCGTTCCGTGACCTTGGCAGATGCTGGCAATCCGGTCAGCGCAGCAACGCCGTTGAGTGCAGGAAACGGGACGTACGGCGGCCACTGCGGTACGCCGTTGATGTCGACGGGGACTGGCTCGGGAGTCGGCTGTGCCCCGAAGCGGGTGTCGGTTCGGCGGTTGGGAAATGGGGTGATGCCCTCGACTGCTGACACACCGTTGATGTCAATAATCATCTCGGCCGAAGCCGAGCTGAATAGGCAGATCTCGCCGTTGGTATCGGCCTCGACGATGAGGCGGTTCGACCAGGTCCGAGCAGCGCGGCCGCTGTAGTTGAGGTCGGCGCGGTCGACCTCGCCCGCAAAGTTGATTGGGATGCCCTCGGCGCACGGATACGCGGTGACGAAGCCGGACGCTCGTACATCGTCGACGGCCAGTTGGCCGAGGACGATTCGCCCACCCTCGGCCTCGGGCACCTTGATTCGCAACGTGGTGCCTGCAGTGACCGGACCAACATTTGGGCGGCCCGCTCCTGTACGTGTGTCGGTCCGCCGGTTGGCAAACGCACGAACGCCTGCGTCGGTGACACCGTTGATGTCGATGACCAGTTGTGCTGTGGAGGACGAGAAGAAGCAGATCTCGCCGTTGGCATCGGCCTCGACGATGAGGCGGTTGGACCATGTGGCCGCAACGGTGCCGATGTAGTTCAGATCAGCGCGATCGACCGCAGCCACCGAGTCGATCGGGAGCCCTCCCGCGCACGGATACGCAGTGACGAATCCGATTTTGCTCACTTCATCGACAGCGAGCTGACCAATGACCGTTTTGCCGCCCACAGCCGCATCGACAGTCATCCGCAAAGTTGTTCCGGCTCGAACGGGCCCCGCTGGTCGCTGCGATGTGGCGAGCCGTGTGTCGGTTCGGCGGTTGAGGAACGACGAGATGCCGGTGTCGAAAGAGACACCGTTGACATCGATGATCAACTCGACCGGCGTGAGTGCGTAGAAGCAGATGTCGCCGTTTCCGTCGGCCTGGACGATCAGTCGGTTCGACCAGGTTGTGGTGATCGAGCCGTTGTAGTTCAGGTCGGCACGTGTGATTTTTCCGGTGGCGTCGCGCGGCAGACCGTTGGCGCAGCCGTATGCAGTGATAAAGCCAGGTCCGCGCGCTCCGTCGACGGCGAGTTGGCCAATGACGGTCTTGCCGCCGAATGCCTCGGGAACGGCGACCTTTACGACCCCACCGGCCGTGACCAGTTGGGCAGTAATCGGGGCCGTCGTGTACGGAACATCGAGTTGGGCCGCTGCGGGTGCGGGTGCAGATACAGCGATTAGCGCGCCGCCAATGAGGAGTGCCAACCCGCGTCGTACGAATGTTCCTGACACGAGCGCGAATGTACCGACCCGCGCTGGTTGTTTCAGCGCAGTCCGGTCCGTATTTGGCTGGGAGTATTTCGGTATCGAAGCAGGGAGTTCGCTGCGAACTGGGCGCGGTACGGTGACAGGGTGCCGCTTGACCTCACATTTGTCCGTTCTCAGTTCCCCGCGTTTGCGTCAATGGACAACAACGAGCAGTCGTTCTTCGAGAACGCTGGCGGCTCGTTTGCTTGCAGCCAGACGATTGACGCCCTGACCGCCTACTACACCAACACCAAGGTGCAGCCGTACTCCGAGTTTGGTTCATCGGCGCGCGCCGGCAATCAGATGGATCGCTCCCGCGAGCGCTGGGCAGAGGCACTCGGGGTGGCCACCGACGAGGTCGTTTTTGGCCCGTCGACGTCGATGAACACGTACGTGCTGGCCGAGGCTTTCAGCAGCCTGCTCGGCGCTGGGGACGAAGTGATCGTAACCAATCAGGACCACGAAGCAAACACGGGTGCTGCCCGCCGGATGGCGGAGCGCGTCGGCGCCACCGTCAAGGAATGGCGAACCGACCCCGACACCGGCCTCCTCGATATCGATCAGTTCGCGTCGCTGCTCTCGCCAGCAACGAAACTGGTCACCGTTCCGCACGCATCAAACATCGTCGGTCAGGAAAACGACGTCGCCAAGATCACCGGGCTGGCTCACGGCGTCGGTGCACGAGTGATCGTTGACGGCGTGTCGTTTGCTCCGCACAGCATCCCTGACGTCGCTGCCCTCGGCGCCGACGTTTATCTTTTCAGCCTGTACAAGACCTATTCCGTGCATCAGGGTCTGATGGTTGTCCGGAACGGCCTGCTCGACGAGCTGCCCAATCAGGCGCATTTCTTCAATGCCGGGTACCCGGACAAGCGGCTGAGTCCGGCCGGGCCCGATCACGCTCAGGTGGCGTGCGCTGGGGCGGTCCTCGACTACGTCGAACTGCTGCACGGTGCTCACGGTGGCAGCGCGGACGATTCGCTCCGTGTGGCTTGCGTCAACGTGTCGTCGCTGTGGCGCGTGCAGGAAGACTCGCTCACCCCGCAGCTCCTCGACGCGCTCTCTGGGCGCGACAACGTCCGGTTACTCGGTCCCGCATCACTCGATGCTGCGCCCGGGCACCGTTGTCCGACGATTGCGTTTCTCCCGCTCGACCAAGAGCCCGCAGCCGTTGCCAGTGCGCTCGTGGAACGCGGCGTGCAGACGAGCGCAAGTGACTACTACGCCGTCCGGGTGCTCGATGGCCTCGGTGTCGACGTTGACCGCGGCGTTGTTCGGCTGTCGTTCCTGCATTACACAGGCCAGACCGATATCGACCGGGCTCTCAACGCCCTCGACGACGTGTTGGGATGACATGAGCCTCAGCGACGACACACCGGGACCACTCCTGGCAGGTGGCGGCGCGGCCGATGTGTTTGATATCGGCGACGGCAAGGTGTTGCGTCGATATCGCGCGCTGCATCACGTTGCTACCTACGAGACGCGGGTCATGCGTTTCATGTTCGAGCAGTTCCGGGCTGGCCGCGGGGTGCGTGTTCCGGAAGTCTTCGACCTCCGCCCGGCTGATGACCCCGCTCGCGACATCGTGATGGAACGGATTGACGGCGTGACCATGCTCGATGATCTGAAGCAGCGGCCGTGGAAGTTGTTCGCGCACGCAAGCCTGCTCGCGCGGGTTCAACGCCAGGTCAACGACATCGTTGCCCCCGAGTGGATGGTCACACCGACCACTGCTGCGGCGGCAAAACGTCACGACGACAGCGTCCTGCATCTTGATCTCCACCCGATGAATGTGATGCTGACCGCTGATGGGCCGGTGGTGATCGATTGGACGAATGCGTCCGGCGGCCCGGCCGGATTCGACGCAGCGCTGACCTTCGTCGAGATCAGCACCTTCGAAGTGAGCGGACTTCGCGATCAGCTGGGGTTGCGCCTGTTCGCATCGGCGTTCAAGCGGGCGCGCGGGAGCGGCGAAGTCGACGCGTTCACCGCAGCTGCGTGCGATCACCGTCTGGCTGATGCTGGCATCACGCCGGGTGAGCGGGCCAACGTCGGGGCACTCCGCAAACGCTTGGCGGTCAGCCGAAAAAGTTGAATCCGACCTCGGCATTGAGCGCCTGACTGCGGATTCGCGCGCCACTCGTCTCGTCAGATTTCTCAAAGTCACGGCGCCTGAACACTCCGACGACCCACCATCACAGTGAAGGCGGTGAACGACGAACGGCGAGCTCGCTCATGGCTGGCAGATCGACTTGCGATAACATCGGAGGTATCCGCGAACCCTCGCGGGGTCGGGTGTAATCCCCAACCGGTGGTGAGAGCCCACGACTCCTCAATAGACCCGGCAACCTAAAAAGCCGGAGAGTTGAGGACTGATCCTGTGCAATTCAGGAGCCGACGGTCAGAGTCCGGATGGTAGCGAGGGAGACGGGTGCGTCTGCCTGCGCCGACGTACCGGCGGGGCG
>CALAHA010000067.1 GCA_937891565.1 uncultured Ilumatobacter sp.
GCCGGTGCATCGGCAGATATTTCCAGCCAGCTCTTCGCGGATCTCTGTGTCACCAGGATCGGGCGTGCGATCGAGGAGGTTGTGCACCGCCATGATTAAGCCCGGTGTGCAAAATCCGCATTGCACTGCTCCAAAGTCGACGAACGCCTGCTGCACATCACTGGGGCTGCCGACCGGCGCAACCCCCTCGATCGTGACGACCTGTTGGCCGACAGCACTCGCGGCCATGACGAGGCATGAACACACCAGGTGACCGTCGACGAGGACGCTGCATGAGCCGCACTCGCCTTGCTCACACGCACCCTTGGAACCCATCAGGCCCAAGCGGTCGCGCAACACGTCCATCAGGTTCTCACCGAGCCAGGAGTCGCGCACCTGCTGTGCTTCGCCGTTGACGTTGAGGGTGAAGATCTCGTTGCTCATGATGTTGCTCCTGCGCGGCGTGCGAGTCGCCGAGCGAGCACGCCAACGGCGTGTCGTCGGTAGTCGGCGGTCGATCGATGATCGGTAATTGGTTGGCTGGCCGCAGACACGAGGCGGCCAAACTCTGCTTGGTCGGCATCGGACGCGATCAAAGACTCCCAGTCGAGTCGTGTGGCAAGGAACGACTCGGCATCGGGGCACCGAAGGATCGTGGGCCCGACCGAACCGAGTGCAACTGCAACGGTGCGGCGTGTCTGATCGACCACGACACAGGTGCTTGCCACGGCGATCACCATCGCGTTCCTCACCCCAACCTTTGCGTAGCCCTGCCAACCTTCAACGACAGGCACAGTAACCCCGGTGATGATCTCGCCAGGTTTCAGTGCGGTTCGTTTGACGCCAACCATGAAGTCGTTCACGTTGACGTCGCGTGTCGAGTCAACTGCTGCGAGGTGCACGACTGCGTTCAGCGCTGACAGCACAGGGAGTCCGTCACCGGCGGGCGATGATGTGCCGAGATTGCCGCCCAAGGTCCCTGCGTTGCGGATCTGTGGCGAACCAACGGTTCGCGATGCTTCGGCGAGCGCCGGAACGAGCCTTGCAATCGAGTGGTCCATCAGCTCCGTGTACGTCACGCCCGCACCAATGGTGAGCGTGCCCGAAGCGGGGTCGTGTCGCCACGACCTCAGATCGGTGATGCGGTTGACCGAGATCACGGTGGCGCCCGGTCGATGGTGCCCATCGTTGATCCCGACCATGGCATCGGTGCCACCGGCAAGGAGCATTGATTCGGGGTGGGCGGCGAGTGCAGTTGTTGCCTCGTCGACGGTGGTCGGGAAGAGAACCGGCATACAACAGACTTTACAAACCGTTCAAACCAGATGTTGCGATGGCAGCCGCGGACTTCACCCGATGTTTACAAGGCCACGGCCCAACGTCGGTGGACGGCTTTTTTTGGAGGGGGGGAAGGCGCGGTGGATGGGCAAAACCACTGACGCGTTGTGCACCAGTTGGAGCTAGTCGGTGACGTACGGGCAGTGGCGGCAGCCGCTGTCGCAGCAGTACTTCCGAGACTCCAGGAATGCTGCGGTGAAGACGCTGAAACCGCTCACAGGATCGATGTACGTGGGAATCGACGATGCGATTGCTGCGCCATGCCGAGCGAGGATTTCGGCGCGCCGGGGGTGTGTGAGCGCAACCCGCGATGCTGCCGGGACGTGCCAATCTGGTCTCGCATCAGGGGGCTCAGAAGTCACTCCCACACATTGTCGCGGACTTGTCCGTCGGTTCAAACCTTTCTTACGCGTTGCCCCGAACAGGATAATTTTATTGCACACAGCAAGTTTCTTGTTGCCGTATTGAACTTGTGATGCATCTTGCGTCTAAGGTCCGCACACGTGACGCCAGTCACGACTTTTGGACCACACAAAAATTGGGGGAAAACCAATGAGGAAACGACCGAATCGAAGTGCCAAGAAATTGGGCACCGCAGCCGTCCTGAGCTTCTCGCTCGTTGCCGCGGCATGCGGTGGCGGCAGCAGCGACAGCACTCCTGACGAGACGCCAGATGCCACGGAGGCACCTGACGCAACGGAGGCACCTGACGCAACGGAGGCACCCGACGCTGACGCTGCTCCGGCGAACACCGCCGACGCCGCCATCGAGATCGACGAGACCGATGTCGTCGAAGAAGACTCAGGCCCGGTCGCCGGCGGCACATTGCGCTATGGCCTCGAAGCCGACGTGAATGGCATCAACCCGGCCACGTCGTCACTGTCGTCGCCTGGTCTCATGATGGGCAACGCTGTCTACGACACGCTTGCTGCATACACCCCTGATGGCCAGTGGGTGCCGTACCTCGCCGAATCGTTCACGCCGAGTGACGATTTCTCGCAGTGGACAGTCAAGGTTCGCGAAGGCATCAGCTTCCACGACGGCACGCCACTGAACGCAGAGGCGCTGCAGATCAACTTCGAGACGCAGCGCGCCGATCCGTTGGTCGGCCTCGCCGTCAAGCCGTTCTTCCCAGCAGAAAATGCCACAGAGCTCATCGACGATCTGACCATCCAGTACAATCTGTCAGAGCCGAACGCCCAGTTCCCCGGCACCGTGAGTGGCCAGCTCGGCATGATCGCATCACCGACCTGGCTTGCTGCTGCACTTGTTGATCCGAACCTCAACCAGGCCCCTGTGGGCACTGGCCCATTCGTGTTCGAGAGCCGTTCCCAAGACTCGACCACCAAGTTTGTCCGCAACGACAACTGGTGGGGTGGCGAGGTCTACCTCGACGCCATCGAGTTCATCCCGGTGACCGACCCCGACACGCGCAACGACCTGTTGCTCAACGGCGACCTCGACGCACTGCAAACCACAAACGCCGCGTCAGTCGGCGACTTGCAGGCCGAAGACGGCATCCAGAACATCATCGACGAGAACGGCGAAGAATCGTTCGCCATGATCAACACGGAAGTTCCACCGTTCGACGACGTCCGGGCCCGCGAAGCACTTGCTCAGGCGACGCCACTGAAGAACTATCGTGACCTCATCGGTCTTGGTATCAGCCGTGGGGCCGATCAGTCTTTCGTGCCCGAAAGCAAGTACTACAACCCCGACGTCGTGCAGCAGGGTGACAACCCCGAGCGCGCCCTCGAATTGGTTGCCGAGTACTGCGCCGAAAAGGGCAGCGACATCAACACTGTCCTCGGTGAGACCACCACCTGCACCGATGGCAAAATCAACATCGAACTGCAGTGGAGCGGCCCGGCCGTGGTCCAGACCCGTATCGCCGATCTTCTGAACGAGGGATGGAAAAACGCCGGCTTCAACGTCACATACGACGAAAAGCCCCAAGACGAGCACATCTTGGAGACCGCCATTGGCTTTTACAACGTGGTCACATGGCGCCAGTTCGGTGCAACCGATCCGTCATCAGACAACGTCTGGTTGATGTGTCGCACCATCGGCGGCATTTCGCTCAACTGGCCGAGGTCGTGTGATGAGTCACGTGACGCACTTCTCCTTGAGGCCCAGGCCAGCGAAGACGACGCGACCCGCGTCGCTCTCTACCAGGAGCTGCAGCAGAAGATCAATGATGATTTCATTTACATCTTCTTGACTCACACCACCTGGGACAATGCCTTCGCCGCAAACGTCCGCGGTGTGTGTGATCGTCTGGCGCCCGACGGCGAAGCCACCCAGTGCGCCACCTCAGGTCGCACTTGGTTCAGCTCGGTGTACTTCGCCGCCTGATCCTCGGGTACTGGCGTCCTGTTCCACTCTCGAGAAAGACACTGAGAAACCGATTCGATGAGATATTGGCTTCAACGGCTAGGAGTAGCGGTCGCGCTGCTCCTAGCCGTCAGTGCGCTGACATTTGGCGCCATGAATCTGTTGGGCGATCCGCTCTTCAACATTTTGGGGCCGACTTCGGCCAGCACACTGCCTGAAGACCTCGAGATCATCGAGGCCGCGAAGGCCGAGTACAACCTCGACGACCCGCTTCCCGTGCGTTACGTGAAGTGGGGGTCGGCGTTCGTCACCGGCGACTTCGGCGTGCAGTTCAGCGTCGACGGTCAGCCACCCGTGAGTGACCTCATTAAGGAACGACTGCCTCGCACGGTGATGCTGCTCATCATCGCTCAGACCATGGCGGTCCTGATCGCCATCCCCTGGGCGCTGTTTGCAGCATCGCGTGCGGACAAGGCGGTCGACAAGGTGTCGACCGTTACATCGTTCCTTTTTATTGCAATCCCAAACTTCGGTTTGGCGGTCATTCTCAAATACCTGTTCTCGTTGAAGTGGTCGATTTTCCCACTGATCTTCAACGCTGCAGATCCATTTTGGACACGGGTCTGGCAATTGGTTTTGCCGGCGATGGCCCTGGCACTGCCGGTGGCTTCGGTGTACCAGCGACTGCTGCGAACAGACCTGATCACCACCTTGCAGGAGGACTACATCCTCACTGCACGTTCGAAAGGCGTCTCCAAACGCAACGTGCTGTTCAAGCACGCATTGCGTCCGTCGCTCTTTTCGTTCATCACGATCTTCGGCATCAACACGGGCGCTCTGCTCGGTGGTTCCCTGATCGTCGAACAGATTTTCATCGTTCCCGGCTTGGGGACCGCGATCGTCGAAGCAATTCTGCGCGAGGACTTCCCGGTCGTTTTGGCAATCGTCATGATCGTCACGACGGCGTTCGTCGTGATCAACGTTCTGGTCGACTTGCTCTATTCCTTGATTGACCCGAGGGTGAGGGCGTCATGAGCGACGCAACCGCCCAGGCCAACGCCGACGGGGCGGCTTCGAAGCGGCGCCTCGGCGTGGGCTTCTGGATCGCTGTCTTCTGGCTTTTTATCGTGTTCTTCGCAGCGACCTTTGCTCCGTGGCTGCCGTTCAAGGATCCAGATAACAACTACATCGTCAGCGGTGAACGGCCCCCGTACGCGCCATCTGGCACGCACCCCTTCGGTACCGATCAGGACGCCCGTGACCTCTTGGCCCGGACCGTCTTCGGGGCTCGAGTGTCACTGACCGTTGGCCTCGTCGCCATCGGGATGGGCATGCTGTTCGGTGGCTTCATGGGAATCATGGCCGGCTATTTCCGCGGCTGGTGGGACCGTGTCATCTCGTTTGTCTTCATCATCTTCCTGTCGTTCCCGGCTCTGGTTCTGGCCATCTTGATCACGGCGCTTCTCGAACGCAGCCTGCGGACGATCTCGATCACGCTCGGCATTTTGTCGATCGCGCCCGTCGGTCGTATTGCTCGTGCCACAACGATTTCGTTCGCTGACCGAGAATTTGTGCTCGCGGCAAGAACACTCGGAGCCAAAAATGGCCGGATCATTATCAGGGAACTCCTCCCGAACGTCCTGATTCCGATGTCGGCGCTGGCGCTGCTCGGTATGGCAGTTGCCGTCGTCGCCGAAGGCGGCTTGGCCTTCCTTGGCCTGTCTGTCGAGAAGGGTCCGACCTGGGGCAAGGTCATTTTGACTGGCGCCGGTTCGCGCGATCTCCAAAAGGCCCCGTGGATTGCAATTATTCCGATCATCGTGCTGTTCCTGACAGTGCTGGCACTCAACTTCGCCGGCGACCGCATCCGGGCCTACTTCGACGTCCGGGAGACCGCACTGTGAATAAGAACGACATCATCCAGTCCGACCGGCGAATCGAGTCAGGGGAACCACTCCTCGAACTCATCGACCTCAAAACACACTTCAAAACTGAACGTGGCCTCGTCCGCGCTGTCGATGGCGTGACGCTGTCGCTCAAGCGTGGCGAGTCACTCGGCGTCGTAGGCGAGTCAGGCTCCGGCAAGACCGTTCTCTCGCGTTCGATCATGGGTTTGTTGCCGTCCACGGCGGTCAAGCACGGATCGGTCAAGTTCGCCGGTCAAGACATCGTCGGCTTCTCCGCCAAGCAGATGCGTCACCTCTGGGGTGCCGAGATGTCGATGGTGTTCCAGAACCCGTTGAACTCGCTCAACCCGCTGATGAAAATCGGCAAGCAGATCACCGAGCCACTCAAGCTCCACCTGGGGATGGATAAGGCAACGGCCACTGCAACCGCACTGCAGCTGTTGCGCGACGTCCGCATTCCCGAGCCCGAACGCCGCCTCAACCAGCTCCCGCATGAACTGTCCGGCGGCATGCGTCAGCGTGTGATGATCGCCATCGCGTTGGCATGTGGGCCGACCCTGCTGTTCGCTGACGAACCGACAACCGCACTCGATGTCACCGTCCAGGCGCAGATCCTCGACCTCATCGGCGAGCAACGGCGTGACCGCAACATGTCGGTCATCCTCGTTACCCACGATCTCGGCGTCGTGGCCGGCCACACCGACCAGATCGCAGTCATGTACGGTGGAAAGCTGGTTGAGCATGCGCCGACCAAAACGCTCTTCGCCAACATGAAGATGCCGTACACCAAATCGTTGATGCGCAGCATCCCGAAACTGAGCGACCCAAGCCACACCCGGCTGGCAACGATTCCCGGCCGCCCGCCAGATCTCGTCAACCCGCCATTGGGCTGCAACTTCGCACCCCGCTGCATGTATGCGCTGCCGAAGTGCCACGTCGAAGAGCCGCCGCTCACCCCAACTGCTGACCCCAAGCATGTGTATGCGTGCTGGTATCCCGTTGGTTCCCCCGAGTTCGAGAAGCGAGACGCTGAATTGCAAGCAACCGGTTACATGCCCGAAGACTTTTCGGCGGTGTCCTGATGGCAGGCACCGGTAAAGCACACCTGCGTGACGGTGACAAGGTCCTGAGCATCGAGGACCTTGTCGTCGAGTTCAAGGTCGGCCGTGACAGCACGGTCAAGGCCGTTTCCGGCATCAGTTTCGACGTCTTGCGCGGCGAAACGCTCGGCATCGTCGGCGAATCTGGCTGTGGAAAGAGCACCACCGGGCGCGCCATTATGCAGATCCCGCCACCGACCAGCGGCTCGATCATCTTCGAAGGCGCTGAGCTCACCGAGATGACGAGCAGCGCCGTGCGCGAAGCCCGCACTCGGGTGCAGATGATCTTCCAGGACCCTGTGTCGTCGCTCAACCCACGTCGCTCGGTTCGTGACAGCGTGCTCGAGCCGCTCGAGATCTGGAAGCGTGGCACCAAGGAAGAACGCAACAAGCTCGTCGATGAGATCCTCGAGTCAGTCGGTATCGACCCGGCGCGTGCTGCCGAAAGCAAGCCGCACCAGTTCTCGGGCGGTCAATGTCAGCGCATCTCCGTGGCCCGAGCCCTTGTGCTCGACCCCACGCTGATCATCTGCGACGAGCCCGTCTCCGCGCTTGATGTGTCGGTACAGGCGCAGGTCCTCAACCTGTTGGAAGACCTGAAAGAGAAGTTTGGCCTTACCCTGGTGTTCATTGCTCACGACCTCGCAGTCGTGAAGAACATCAGCGACCGAGTCGCTGTGATGTACCTCGGCAAGCTGTGCGAAGTCGCCTCGAGCGACGATCTCTACGCCCGCCCAGCGCATCCGTACACGAACGTGCTGCTCGATTCGATCCCCGAACCCGACCCCGAGGCCGACCATTCCGTCGGCAAGATCGTCGGCGAGCCACCATCGCCGATCTCTCCCCCATCAGGCTGCCGGTTCCATCCGCGTTGTGCGTACGCGACCGACATCTGCACCAGGCAAGAACCTCAGTTGCGACCAATGGGCGACGGCCACTTCGTGGCGTGCCACCATCCGGTCGAAACTCCGGTCGAGATCCGTTGAGGCTGCCGTCAGGACCTGTTTCCGGCTGCTAGCTTCCTGCCGTGTCCGCGTCTGTAAATCAGCTCATTTGTGAGCGTCTCATCGACACCGGTGCCACGCTGTCGTGGTACCGCCTTGGTCGCGATGCACCGACGTCAACGGAATCCACGGAGTTTCGTGTGAGGCATATCTGGTGACTGATGCGTGACGATGAGCTGAATACGGCCACGATTGACCGCCCACGCGGCGGCCGACTGGCCAACTTCCTGAACGAGTTTTCATCGCCCAGCGCAACCTCGATTCGTGACGACTTCGCCGATAAATCGTTCCGTCGAGCAATTGTCGTTGGGCTCATTGCCTATGTCGTTACACGGCTCTGCCTCATCGCCGGTGCCGGAGTCCGCGCGGCACAGCGTGTCGTCGACGTCCGCAAAGACATCCAGCTCGGGATTCTCGACGAGATCGAGCCGTCCGCCGGGTCGACGATCAGCAACGTGCTGACGTCGTGGGACGGCCGTTGGTATCTCGAGATCGTCCGTTTCGGCTACCCCAAGTCGATCCCTGTCGACATCACCTACAACCAACTTGAAGCTCGCGCCGCGTTTTTCCCCGTCTACCCGTGGCTGGTGCGTGTCATCGATTTCGTGCTGCCGGGGGGCGACACCCTGGCCGCGCTGTTCACCAACTTCATCCTCGGCGCCATCTCGGTGGTCTTAGTCGGGCTCTTGGCTCGGCGGTTGTTCAGTAATGCGGTGGCGGCCCGTTCGATGACTCTGTACACGGTGTTCCCCGGCAGCTTCGTGCTGTCATTCGCCTACGCCGAGGCAACATTTATCGTCCTGGCTGCACTGTGCCTGCTCTTTTTGATCGAAGAGCGCTGGGTACTCGCAGGCATCGCCGCGGCGATCGGCACCGGAACCAGACCGAACGGCGTGGCGCTGGTCGCTGCATGTGTCGTCGCTGCGGCGCTGGCAATCTGGCGTCGACGCGATTGGATGTCGCTCGTTCCGGTTGTCTTGTCGCCCCTCGGGTTCATTGGGTTCCAGCTGTATGTCGACGCCCAGGCCGGCGAACGCGGAGCCTGGTTCCGCGTGCAGCGCGAGGCCTGGTCCGAAGGCACGAGCTTTGGGGCAACCGCGATTGCGAATACGTTTGGCTTCGTCAAGAGCCCGTTGAGTTCGCCTGCCGACGCCCTCACAGCGCTCTGCCTATTGGCGCTCGCGGGAATGCTCTGGGCGGGACCTGCCGCCTTCGGCAAGGAAATCA
>CALAHA010000068.1 GCA_937891565.1 uncultured Ilumatobacter sp.
GCGTGGAGCGTTATGGGACAGGGCTGCCCGCCCGTACGTGCCGATACGAGCGGTCGCCAATGGGGCGCCGGCGATATTGAGCGGGTGCGACTGCTGTTGGTCGTCGGCACTCGGCGCTGGCGTCCGGCCCTCTCGTGCCAGAGACAGATGGGCTGAGTTCGGGATCGGCCAACCGCCTGTTTCGATCGATCAGTCGAAGTTATGTGAATCCGGTTCGTGTGAGTGACGAAGAGCGTTCGATGGTGGCCTCTCAATCGATCGCGCTTGTGATCGGTCGGCGGGCGGCTCGGAGATCTCCATTTCGGATCGAATGAACTGCTTGCGTGCATGTTGCTGGTCTGTGAAGCTTAACGCTGTGTCGATACAGCGGACGCGGCTGCAGCGGAAGAAGGGCTACGACCCGGAGCCGTTCGATGTGCCGCCGTTGTTCCAGTCGCCGCCGCGGCCCGTCGGAATGTTGCGCTGGCTCGTCACGAAGTTCATGTGGCCGCAGTCGGCGCTGTGGATTGCGATCGCCGCGCTGGTGTACCACTTGTTCACACCCGGTCTCACCCGCTTCTCGTCGTTGAGCGTCGACGACGTCGCGCTTCTTTGGCTGCGCAACGTGGTGTTGATGGTCCTGGTGATCGGCGGGCAGCACTGGTGGCTGCACATCCGTCGCGCACAGGGCACTGAGTTCAAGTACGAGCAGCGGTGGCTCGCGAAGAACCGGAAGTCGTTCCTCTTCGACGACCAGACACGCGACAACATGTTCTTCACGCTCGTCAGCGGCGGCGGCATCGCGGCGCTGTACGAGGCGGTCATGTTCCGGCTCTACGCGACGGAATCGATCCCGCAACTGAACTCTTTGTGGCTGATCGCGGCGATGACGTTCGCAGTCTTTTGGATCGAGGCGGTGCATTTCTACGTGAACCATCGTCTGCTCCACGTCGACCCGGTGTACAAGTGGGCGCACGCGTTGCACCATCGCAACGTCAACACCGGCCCGTGGTCGGGGATCTCGATGCACCCGCTCGAGCACGTGCTCTATCTGTCGCTGCCGTTCGTGTTCGTGGTGATTCCCGGGTCGCCGTTCATCGCCACGTTCTGTCTCGTGTACCTGATGTTGTCGCCGTCGCCGTCACACTCGGGTTTCGACCGATTCAAGCTGACCGACTCGAGAAACATCCACGGCGGCGACTTCTTCCACAACTTGCATCACCGATACTTCGAGGTCAACTACGGCGTGCTGTTGCTGCCACTCGACAAATGGTTCGGCACGTTCCACGACGGCAGCCTCGAAGCCCACGAAGCAATGAAGGCCCGCCGCCGAGCATCAGCCGAAGCCGGCGACACCGGCGAGGTCATCAACCCGGATCCAACAATCCGCGTCGGCCCTGACGGGACGTCGTGACATGGCAGGCTCGCTCACCGCGCACCAGATCGACTCCTTCAAACAGGACGGATTCTTGTTCCCGATCCGAGTCGCCGACGAGCCGACCGTCAACGGCTGGCGATCCAACATCGAGTCGCTCGAACTCGAATGGCGTGACGACACGTCGCTACGTCGCCCCTTCACCGACTACGCCCGCGCCAACTTCCACCTCGTCAGCTCGACTGCAGCGCGACTTGCCCACGACCAAGCGGTCCTCGACGCCGTCGAGTCGATCATCGGTCCCGACATCCTCTGCTGGATGAGTGAGCTGATCATCAAGGAGCCACACAGCTCGAAGGTGCTCACGATGCACCAAGACCTCACCTATTGGGGCCTCGACGGAGCCGACCACCTCGTGAGTGCCTGGGTCGCCCTCTCCGATGCGACGACAGAGAACGGCGCGATGCGGTTCGTGCCCGGAAGCCACCTCGCAGGCCAGATTGAACACCGCGACACCTTCGGATCGGACAACCTGCTCTCACGTGGTCAAGAAGTCGTCGTCGACGTCGACCCCGACGACGAGGTCCCCGTCGAGTTGCGGGCCGGCGAGATGTCGCTCCATCACGGCCACATGTTCCACGGATCTGGACCGAACCGAACCGACGGTCGGCGCATCGCGATGGTGTTCAGGTTCATGTCCCCGAGTGTCCGACAGACCGTCGGCGTGGAGGACTACGCGATGACAGTGCGAGGATCGAACACGTCACATCACGTGCACGCCACGGCGGTTCCGTTCAACGACTTCAGTTCGGCGTCGCTCGCGATGCACGCAAGGGTGACTGCCGCGCAGGAAAGAGCACTGACTGCGGGCACCGCTGATCAGGTCAGCTACCTCCGATAACAATCCCCGAACGAATACGTGCCAATCGTGAGTCGACCTGGGCATGACGACGTCAGAGCGTTCTGCGCTCAGTTATCGGGCGGTGAATGCGTCCAAGTCCTTCAAAGTCACCCGCCCGTGCGCCGACGTGAGTGCCGATAGCGAGCGCTCGGCGACCGCTCCGCCGAGCGGTGATATGCGTGCTCTTGCGGTGAATCTGTGCTGTGAAATGTGGGGCGGAGCATCAGCGCGTGCTGGCCCAGGGGATCCCGGCGAGCATGTAGCCGACCACAGAGTCGAGCTGCGTCCGGGTCGGCCCGGTCCGCGAGATTGCCGAGAGCGCTGAGACCTGCCCGAGTACGAACGGGACGACGGCTGCCACCGAAGTTCTTGGTTCGAGCTCGCCACCATCGATGGCCGCTTCGACGCGTTGCTGCACGAGCGATCCCAGTCGCCCTTGCAGCCGGTCAATGGTCGCAGCGATGGGACCAGTCGTGAATCTGCCGGTCATGGCGCTGTCGCCGAGAAAGCAGCCTGCAGGGAGGTCGTCGTCGACGATCCGATCGACGAAGACCGCAAAGAATCCGATGAGTGCGTCGCGGAGTGTGGCCGCTTGCTCGAGGTGTTGTTCGGCAGGAGCGATGTACGCCCGGTGGTAGGTGTCGAGGGCCGCAGCGAACACGGCCTCCTTCTCTCCGAGGGCTCGGTAGACGGTCGGTTTCGTCACGCCGAGCTCGGCAGCGACCTGATCGATGGTCGCTCCGCCATAACCGTCATGCCAGAAATGACGAAGGATCACAGGCATCGCAGTCTCGACATCGAGTGCTCGAGGGCGTCCGGCAGACATTTCGTACCTTTGAGTAAAAGAATTCCTTGACCGACGGGCGTCGGTGATTCAGTATGGCGTACTAGCGAGTACGAAATCAACCGTCAGCTCGCGCGGTCCAGCACCCGGAGACAACCCAGATGTCGACCAACACGACCCTCAGTGCCGACTTCGGTGCACCGCACGGAGTCGACTCGGCACGCTCCTGGGTGGTTGTGGCCTCGGCGTTCCTCGCCATGTTCACCGTGTTCGGGGTCGCCTACAGCTTCGGCGAGTTCTTCGGACCCATGGCTGACGAGTTCGGAACCAGCCGATCGGCGACGGCGCTGTTCTTCTCGATCACCACCTTCGCCTACTTCGCGATCGGAATCATCAGCGGCCGAGTCGCTGATCGCGTGGGCCCGCGACGTGTGATGATCTTCGGTGCAGTCGTCATGGTGATCGGTCTCCTCCTGACCGCCGAGGTCTCCTCGATCCGCCTCGGCTACCTCACCTATGGACTCGGCGTCGGGATCGGGGTCGCATGCTGCTACGTGCCGATGGTTGCAACCGTCGGCGGCTGGTTCGAGCAGCGACGCACACTCGCACTTGGCCTCGCGGTCGCAGGCATCGGATTCGGCACGCTCGTGATGGTCCCGATCATGGAGCGAGTGATCGAAGCCAACGGCTGGCGCGACGCGTATCGAGTCCTGGCAGCCGTGTCGGGGGTCCTGTTGGTCATCGCCGCTCTGGGGGCACATCGATCTCCCGGCTCAGCCGTCGCACCCCGACCGATCCGCGAGATCATCAGCGGACGTCGCGACTTCTGGTTCCTCTACGCGTCATCGCTCTTCCTCGCAGCCGCACTGTTCACACCGTTCGTGTTCATGGCCGACTACATCGATACCACAGGGACATCGGGCTCCGCCGCAGTACTGCTCGGGATCATCGGCATGGCGTCGATCGTCGGTCGCCTCGGACTCGGTGCGCTCGCTGGCCGGATCAGCATCGTTGGGCTCTACCGTCTGTCGTGCCTCGGACTTGGGCTGAGCTTCGTGATCTGGATCGTGGCCGATACGAACTATCCGCTGTTGATCGCCTTTGCGGTCGTCCTCGGTGTGTCCTACGGCGGGATCATCGCGCTCTCCCCAGCCGTGGTAGCGCAGCTGTTCGGCACGCTCGGCATGGGCGGTGTTCTCGGGGCGCTCTACACAGCCAACGGTCTGGGCGGACTCATCGGCCCGCCAACGATCGGACAGATCATCGACTCGTCAGGCCACACCGCCGCGCAATGGACTGCCCTTGGTTCGGGCCTACTCGGAACTGCGTTGCTGACCCGCTTGAAACCCCAAGACGGGTAACTCAAGGAGTCAGCTCCCGGCTCCCTGATCCGGGAGCGTTGTCCCAGCGAAGAGAGTCAACCTCAGAACCACGCATATCGACAGACCGACGGCCCTGACCGGCCCACGCGCGATCCGGCATTATGCCGCGCCCTCACCTATCGTCTCGATGCCCGGTGTTGCGTTGATCGGTTGAACCCAAGGGCCTAAATCGGCAGGTTGCCGGTGGCGCGACGGGTCGAACCCTCGTCGGTGTAGGCCGCAATGGTGCGTTGGGCTATGCGCATCTGGTGGACCTCGTCGGCACCGTCGGCGAAGCGGGCCCAACGGGCGTGCTGGTACATGTGCGCCAACGGCGTGTCGGTCGAGTAGCCGAGCGCACCGTGGACCTGGATTGAGCGATCAATCACGCGGCCCAACATGTTCGCAACGAAGTGCTTGGCCATCGAGACCTCGGCTTTGAAGTCTTCCTGGTGATCGATCTTGTAGGCAGCGTGCAAGACCATCAGCTTCGCCTGGTAGATCTCCATCGAACTGTCGGCAATCATCCATTGGATGCCCTGCTTCTCAGCGAGCAGTGAACCGTGCGAGTACCGGTTGAGTGACCGGTCAACCATCATGTCGAGTGCTGTTTCGGCCTGAGCGATCCAACGCATGCAGTGCGCGAGTCGGGCCGGGCCAAGCCGGTACTGACCGAGTAGGTGGCCCTGTCCGCGGCCACCAAGCATCTGATTGTTGTGCACCCGCAGGTCGGTGATCACGATCTCAGAGTGCCCGGTTCCGCCATGCATGGTCTCGACTTCGCGGACGTCGTTCCACCCCTCGTGCGGCAGGTCGATGATAAACGCCGAGTTCGCCGCCTGCGGGATGTCGGGGTTCTCTTCCGTGCGGCACACCAGGATCGCAAACTGGGCTCGGCGTGCGCCGGAAATGAACCACTTGTGGCCGTTGATGACCCACTCATCGCCGTCCTGATACGCCTTTGTCTGGATGAGTGTCGGATCAGAGCCTGCGACCTCGGGCTCGGTCATTGCAAAGCACGATCCGCGCACTGTGCCGGCACAGAGTGGCTTGAGGTACTTCTCTTTCTGCTGGTCGGTGCCCCAGTGCAGCAGTGTGTGCATATTTCCCTCGTCTGGCGCCTGGCAGTTGAAGACCCACGGGCCGTAGTACGACTTCGCCGCCTCGGCCTGAACCATGGCGAGTTCGACATGGCCGAGCCCCATGCCGCCCCACTCCTCTGGCATGTGCGGCAACCAAATACCGGCTTTGAACGCCTGTTTGCGCAAGCCAACGAGCGCGGCGATTCGATCGTTTCCACCGAGTGGCTCGCCGATTTTGTTGCCCTCGGCGTCCTTGCCTTCGATCCGGTGCTCTTCTGGCTTGATCACATCTGTGACGAAGGTGCGAACTTGCATGCGGATCGCTTCGAGTTCAGGGCTGAGGGAAAAATCAATCGCCATGCAATCAGCCTGGCAGGTGCCACCAGCCAATTCGCAGCCCGAAGTACGGTCGTCAGCGATGAGCAGCAACGTTCTGTCAGGCACTCGCGTTCTCGTTGCTGCCGCCGTCCTCCTGCTCGCAGCCTGTGCCGGCCCCGACAGCAGCCTCGGCGGGGCCACTTCTGCGTCAACGCCCCCCATCGCGTCCACCACCATTCCTGCCACCGTTCCTGCCACCGTTCCTGCCACCGTTCCTGCCACCGTTCCTGCCACCGTTCCAATCACCGTTCCAATCACCGTTCCGGCCGCCGCAGCACCTGCCACAAGCGTTGTACTGGCCGAGGGCGCGCTCGCCGTCTTCGACTTCGCGGCGACGCAACTCGCTGTTGGGACGTCGATTGAGGGCCGGCCGATCACCGCTGATCGGTACGGCACACCGGGCGGGCGGCGCGTCCTCGTGATCGGTGTGATCCACGGCGACGAAGATGCCGGTGTTGCGATCATCGACGAACTCCGCGAGCGCGACGTGCCCGACGGCGTTGAGTTGTGGGTGATCGAATCGATGAATCCGGATGGCCAAGCCGCCCAAAATCGCCAGAACGCCAACCAAGTCGACCTCAACCGCAACTTTCCTCACAAGTGGGGTGTGATCGGCGAGCCGGGGAACAGCCAGTACGCAGGAACGGGGCCCGCCAGCGAACCCGAAACGCAAGCCATGGTCAACCTGATCACCCAGCTCCGGCCCGACATCGCAGTCTGGTATCACCAAGACGCGAACCTGATCATCCCGTCGACCGGTCGCGACGGACGCATCCGAGCCCGCTACGCCGAACTGACTGCGCTTCCGCTCGCAGATTGCTGCGGAGGCGGCGGCGTCTACACCGGCATCGCAGCGAGCTGGGCGAAAAACGAGCTGCAAAAAGACAGCGACGCCGTGGCGTTTATCGTTGAGCTACCAGGCGGTGTTTTGAGCACCCAGCAGGTCAACGCTCACGCGAACGCCGTGCTCACCATCGGCATCGAAGGATGACCCCTCGTACAAATCGGGCTCGGACAAATCAGGCTCAAACGAAGCGGGCTCAAACGAAGCGGGCGAATACGTCGAGCGGTTCGCGTGCGCTCTCGACGCCATTGATAAGGGCATCTGCATCGGCGGTGCCGAGTGCGACTCCACAGAAGATCTGCTGTTCGTCAGGAGCACCGACGAACTCACTGACCGCTGCCTCGTGAACGCACCATGCCTCCTGCGGACACGTGTCGAGGCCGGCTTCTTGAGCGAGCAGCATGAACGTTTGCAGGAACATGCCGAGATCGCTCCACTGCGGTGGGCCCATGATCCGGTCGACGAAGCAGAAGATCGCAGCAGGTGCGCCGAAGAAATCAAGGTTCTTTGCGAATTGCTCGAAACGCCCCGCCTTGTCATCGCGGGTCACGCCGATCGAGGCGTACATGTCCTCGCCAATCTTGTATCTCGATGACCGATACGGCTCTGGCATGTTCGGCGGGTAGATGTCGTAGGACGGCGCTCCGGGTTCGCGAGTCGAGAGGAACTCTCGGAATCGCGTCATTGACTCGCCGTTGACCACGTAGATCCGCCAGGGTTGCACGTTGCCGCCGGACGGCGCGCGCGAGGCCATCGTGAGTAGTTCCTCAATCGTCTCATTGCTGATTGGATCGGGCAGGAAGGCCCGGACGGACTTGCGTCGGTTGACCGCTTCGGTGACGTTCATATGGACAGTCTCCCAACCCGCACGCGTCGCTGGCGAACCGCGCGTGCAACCTGAACGTGCGAACTGCGCGAGCGACCGGTGCGTGCGATGGTCTTGGTGCAGGACCGCCTCCGCTGTCAACATGGGCAGGTGGCCCTCAACGCGCTAACCGATGAGCAATTGATGCAGCACGCGATCGACGCGGCATGGTCGGTGCGAACAACGACGGCTCCGAACCCCTGGGTCGGCGCTGCGCTGCTCACAACTGATGGCACCGTCCATATCGGCGCAACGCAGCCGCCCGGCGGCGCACACGCCGAAATCGGTGCGTTGGCTGCTGCCGGCAGTGATGCTGCCGGTGCCACACTGGCCACCACGCTCGAACCGTGCTGTCACGCGGGCCGAACAGGGCCGTGCACCGCAGCAATCATCGAAGCGGGTGTTGTACGGGTCCTCATTGGTATCGAGGACCCTGACAAACAGGTAGCGGGCGAAGGCATCAAGGCACTGCGCGATGCCGGCATCGACGTCGTGGTCGGCACCCTGTCGGCCGAGGTCGCGGTGCAACTTGAGCCATATCTGCACCACCGCAAAACTGGCCGTCCCTATGTGATCCTCAAGCTCGCCGCCACGCTCGACGGCCGAACAGCTGCACCCGATGGCGGCAGCGAATGGATCACCGGCAAGGAAGCCCGCACCGACGTGCACCAGATGCGCGCCGAAAGCCAGGCGATCCTCGTCGGTGCCGGCACCGTTCGAGCCGACAACCCGTCGCTCAACGTGCGCCTCGTCGAGGGGCCGAGCCCCCGCCGCATCGTGCTCGGAACGGCGCCCGCTGACGCCAACGTCCACCCCTGCACCGAGTGGGTTGGCCCGATCCCCGAACTCCTCGATCGGCTCGCCGCCGACGGTGTACTGCAGTTAATGGTGGAGGGTGGCGCAAACGTCGCATCCGAGTTCCACGATGCTGGCCTGATCGATCGATACGTGCTGTATGTGGCCCCAGCAATCTTCGGCGGAAACGATGCACATCCCCTTTTCGTTGGCGATGGCGCACCCACGATGGCCGACCTACGTCGCGGACGGTTCATTGCCACCCGCCAGTTAGGCAACGACATCAGGATCGACGTGACGCTCGATAAAAACGACCACTGAACGGCCGTCGGCGCTATCAGCCGAGGTGGTTCAGAAGCTTGCGTTTCGAGGCGAGGTAGGCGCGGCTCTCGGCGGTGTGAGCGACGTCGATTGGCACCATTTCGGCCACAGTGACGCCATGCTCTTCGAGCCCCTGCGTCTTCGCCGGATTGTTACTGATCAACCGGACCGAGCCGACGCCGAGGTCAAGCAGG
>CALAHA010000069.1 GCA_937891565.1 uncultured Ilumatobacter sp.
CGTCACCGACTACAAAACCGGCCGAGCCCCGTCGGGCCGGTACGAACAGAAAAGCCTTGCCGGGGTGCATTTCTACGCATTTCTCTGCGAACAGGTCTTCGGCGTGATTCCGTCGAAGATTCGCCTGATGTACCTCAAAACTGGCGAGACGATTGAAACGACCCCGTCCGCACAATCGGTCAGGTTCATCACGACTCGAACGAAGGCAGTATGGGCGGCAGTCGAACGTGCATGCACCACCGGCGATTTCCGGCCCAACCAGAGCAACCTCTGCAACTGGTGCTCATTCCAACAGTGGTGCCCTGAATTTAACGGCGACCCCGCCCTGGCAGAGACCGAGGCCCGAGCCGCATACGAAGCGTTACTTGCACCGATACCAGTCAGCCTCGAATCCTGATGGCAACAACCGACGCAGCGCCGAAACCGATTGCCGACCCACCGCACAGCGACGTTCCCGGCCAAGGAGCGTTCGGCCCAGCCGTTGACGCATTCGATCGACGCGTCGACATGCTCCTCGAGCAAGTTCGCGGTCACCCGGTTGCCGACAAGGTCTTCACCACCGCCAGCCATGTCGGTGAGTTCAGCCTCATCTGGCACGCGATCAGCGTTACCCGCGGTCTCGTCAAGGGCCGGCGAGACCAGGTCGTCGTGCTCGCCGTTCTGATCGGCGCAGAGAGCCTCATCGTCAACCAAGGTGTCAAGCGCCTGTTCAAGCGCACTCGCCCCACCACTGATGGCGACGACCGGTTGAAGGTTCGCAAGCCAATGACTTCGTCGTTTCCGTCTGGGCATGCCAGCGCTGCTGCCTTCGCCGCCACGATGCTGACCGCGTGGGATGGCAAGCGGACAGGCACCGTGTGGTTCACACTTGCCGGCGTCGTCGGCACGAGCCGCGCCTATGTGCGAATTCACCACGCTTCAGACGTCGTGGGCGGCCTCATCGTCGGTCGCTTTCTTGGCCTGATTGGTCGCCGCGTCGCCCGACGCATCCTCCCAGCCTGACGCCCCTCTTCACGAGCAGCGGCACGACGGACTAGGCCACCACGACTGGCTCGCGTATTCTGACCCGTAATGAGCGACATCGCCTACGACAACAAGATGAGCGACGCCGAGGGTTTGATGTGGCGACTGGAAAAAGACCCGCATCTGTCGTCGACATTCGCTTCGGTAACGATCCTCGACCGCAAGCCCAACTTTGACTTGCTGCGCGAACGCATGATCCACGCCAGCCACCGCATGCCACGCTTACGCCAACGCGTGCACACCGCACCGGGCAACGTGAGCGCACCGACGTGGGTTGAGGACTCTGACTTCGACATCAACCTACACGTGCGCCGCGTCGCACTTCCCAAGCCCGGCACCGAACGCCAACTCTTCGACCTTGCGACACTGCTCTGTGCTGACCCATTTGACCGAACTCGCCCGCTGTGGCAATTCACCGTCGTCGAAGGTCTCAAGGGCAACCGAGCGGCGTTGATCCAAAAGCTTCACCACACCATTGCCGACGGCGAGAGCGGCGTGAAGTTGTCGCTCGAGTTCCTTGACTTCGAGCGCGATGCAATCCAGCCGGAACCACTCACCCCTGATCAAATCGCGGCTTCCACCGAGGATCTCCGAAACGATGACACCAAGGCTGCCGACGCTGTCCGCGACATCCTCGCCGGATCGTTGCGGCTCCCGCTCGGCATCGTCAAGCAGGTAAAGGGGCTGCTCGCCGACCCGTCTCGCATCCCCGACGCCAGCAGCGCAGCGGCCAAAACGTTCCGCGGCATCGTGAACCAGTTGGGTGACACGGACCCTGCTCGCTCACCGCTGTGGACGCAACGCTC
This sequence comes from uncultured Ilumatobacter sp., assembly GCA_937891565.1. Lineage (GTDB taxonomy): Bacteria > Actinomycetota > Acidimicrobiia > Acidimicrobiales > Ilumatobacteraceae > Ilumatobacter_A. Next base: position 1,830 of record CALAHA010000069.1, read on the forward strand.
GACGCGGCGCACCCTCGAACATTCGGTGGCACCGTTTGACGCTACGAAGGCTGCAGCCAAGCGACTCGGGGGCACACTGAACACGGCGTTCTTAACCATTGCGACCGACGCGGCCGGCACCTATCACGTCGAACAGGGCAACCCTGTCGAGGCGCTCCGGGCGTCGATGGCAATCAGCACACGCACCGAGTCATCCGGCGCCAACGCGTTTTCGCTCGTACGAATGCTCGTTCCGACCGGGGAAATGTCCCTCGACGAACGGTTTCGTGCAATCGACCAAGCATCTACAGCCGCTGTCAGCGCCACGGGTGGCGCACACCTCGACTCAATGGCAGCGGTTGCGGCGGGCCTGCCAACATCGCTGCTCACCCGAATGGCTCGCCAACAGTCTCAGACCGTTGACTTCGCCACCTCGAATGTACGCGGAGCGCCGATGCCATTATTCGTGGCGGGCGCTCAGTTGTTGCACAACATTCCTGTCGGCCCGCTCAGCGGCGTGGCGTTCAATCTCACCTTGCTCAGCTACAACGGCACCTTGGACATGGGCCTCAATACCGACTCGGCAGCAATCAACGATGCGCCGCTACTCAAGCGATGCCTCGACGACGCGATCGTGCGTTTTACGAAACTTGCGAAGAAGTAAGCCCTTGACAGGGCCCCTTTGTCAGACGGTTTCGCTGGCGACCGGTTCGATCGTCTCGATGATCACGGCCGGTCGTTCAGCCTCAGTGGTCAGCAGTGTACGGACGTCGAGCAGAAGGTCGGCGACCTCACCACTGGAGACGAGCTCACGCTGCATCATCCTGGCGAGTGCACCGTCGATCACCCCGACAGCCTCGTTGATCACTGCGTCGTTGGCGTTGCGCTGATCAGTCATTGCTGACACGGTACCCGGCGATTGGACACCGAGCGTGCACCTGCTCCGAGTTCAGAAACCTGTCACACAACCGAAGTAGTGCGGACGTGACCTCAGCGGCCGTGTCCACACAGGATCGTCGCCGAACCGGGCGTCGGGCATACGATGCCTTGCCATGGATCTGCAGGGTAAGAACGTTGTCGTCACCGGTGCTGGCCGGGGTATCGGAGAGGCACTCGCACGCGAGTTCCATGCACGTGGCGCTCGGGTTGCAGTCGCCGACCTCCGTGGCGCTGACGCAGTGGCAGCCTCGCTCGATGACGCCATTGCCTTCGTGGCCGACGTCAGCACCGAAGCGGGCAACAAGGCCCTCGTCGAAGGAGCAATCGAAGCAATGGGCCACGTCGATCTATTCTTTGCCAACGCCGGCGTCGGCAATGGAAGCGACGTGCTCGCCACCCCGGAAGACGACTGGGAGTTGGCGATGAACGTCAACGTCCACGCACACCGTTGGGCAGCTCGCTACTTGCTTCCCGATTGGCTCGAACGCGGCGAGGGCTACTTCTGCTCAACCGCATCAGCGGCTGGCCTGCTGGCCCAGATCGGCTCCGGTCCGTACACCCTGTCGAAGCGTGCGGCTGTCGCCTTTGCCGAGTACATGTCGATCACCTACGGCGACCGCGGCATCAAGGTGACCTGCCTCTGTCCGCAGGGCGTCAACACCGCCATGCTCCACGCGGGCGACGATGCCGTTTCGGGGAGCAACGTGGTGAAGGCCGCTGGCAATGTCCTGGAACCAGCCGACGTCGCCGCGCAGGTTGCCGACACGATCGAGCAGGAAACATTTTTCGTCCTCCCACATCCAGAAGTCGCCGGCTACATGCAGATGAAGGCCACCAGTCCCGACCGCTGGTTGGGTGGCATGCGTAAGTTGCAGCGCACGGTCATGGGCGGCTGACCTCCCGTCCCTACCGCCCATCCACCGCCCCGTTCGATCACGATGCAACGTTCGCCTGCCGCTCTCGCCCGTTTGGGCCTGCGACTCGGCGAACCAATCCGATTTCAGCTGAACAACAAAGGTCGCTGGATCGTCGGCAAGGTCGAGGGCATCGAGGACGACGGCAGTATTCAACTGCGCGACCCCAATGGAGCAACGCGCTCGTTGCGTGCAGAGGTTCTCGAAATTCGTCGACCGGGTTCACGCGGTCGCCTGCGCTGGTGCGTCGTCAGCGATGTCGCCGTCACCTGGGAGCAGCTTGAGATGTTCGAGAAACCACCTGCGGTCGATTCGCCAATCGGCAAGCACATCAAAATTCAGCGCGACCGTCCGACGCTGTTCGACGACTTGTGATGTTTGAGGTGCACTTGGCCAGGCATGTTCGCATGTTCGCCGCTAGGTGCAAATAGCGCCGTCAGCGGCCGCCGCTGACATTAACGGTCGTCGCGGTGATGTATGAAGCTGCATCGGACGCCAACCAGAGGATCGTCTCAGCCACCTCCTCGGGCTGCCCGCCTCGACGCATCGGCACACCGCCAGCCACCCGATTGACTCGGCCTGGTTCACCACCGCTGGCGTGAATATCGGTGTAGACGACACCGGGCCGGACAGCGTTAACGCGGATGCCCTCCTCGGCAACTTCCTTGCCGAGCCCCATTGTCATCGTGTCGATCGCTGCTTTCGAGGCTGCGTAGTCGATGTACTCGCCGGGGCTTCCAAGGTACGACGCTGCCGATGACACGTTGACGATCGAACCGCCTGCGCCACCGTGTCGTGTCGACATGCGCAGCACTGCTTCACGGGCGCAAATGAACGAGCCGATCACGTTGATCTCAAACATTTCAAGCCATCGCTCGACCGACATCTCGTCGAAGCGAACCTGGTCCCGCACTATCCCCGCGTTGTTCACGAGGCAAGCAATCGGCCCAAGTGCACGCACGACTTGTTCGAACATGGCGATCACGTCGGCCTCGGACTCGACCAAGGCTTGCACGGCGACCGCTGATGCCCCGGCCTCCTGACACGCGCTGACGACGGCGTCGGCGGCCTCACGGTTCGATGCATAGTTCACGGCGACGTCGTAGCCAGCCGCTGCAGCGAGCCGGCAGGTTGCGGCTCCGATACCTCGGCTCCCACCCGTCACCAAGATGACCGGTCGCGTCATGTCTCAGCGATCCATTGCTGGATGATTCGGCCGGCAATCGAGATGTTCGGCGGAATCATCGGGAGGTCATCCTTGCGGTACCAATTGGCATCCATGATCTCGCTCTCTTCGCAAACGATTTCGCCGCCGGTGTAGTTCACGCGGAAGCCGACCATCAGGCTGTGCGGGAACGGCCACGGTTGACTGCCGACGTAGCGGACGTCATCGACATCGACGCCGACCTCTTCCTTCACCTCGCGGATCACTGCACCTTCGAGATCCTCCCCTGGCTCGACGAAGCCGGCGAGACACGAGTACATCGGCATCGGGAAGCGAACGCCGCGCGCCAGCAGCGCTTCCTGGTCGGGGCCCGGTGCACCACGAGTGATCAAGGTGATCATTGCTGGGGCAACACGCGGGTAGACGACCAGTTCGCACGCCGGACATTTCAGCCCGCGCTCTCCATTGGACGGCTCGGTCGCTGTCGCGCAGCGACCACAAAAGCGATGGGTGCGCGCCCACTCTGCGGTCTGTACGGCGCGGCCCGCAGCCAGCCACTCTCCTTGCGACGCGACCCCGAAATACTTGTACAGATCCATCGCTGCGCCGTACGACGGGTCACCGGCTTCGACGGGAACATCGACAGCCCACCACCCGGCACCGGCAACGATCCCGATGAAGTAGTGGCCCCAGCTCTCGGACCCAGGATCGTCCGACGGCCGGTCGTCGACGAAGACCGTGCTCCCAATCACGTGGACATAGCGGCGATCCCCTGCGAACCCGTCAGGCACATTGTTCAGCGGGTCGTACAGCTCAGCGGTATTCATCGACACCAAGTTCAGTTCCATGCTCATTGCTGCCATCTGTACCACGAACAGGACCCGCCCAACGTAGGCACGCGTACGATCTCGATATGGCCGACACCCCGTCACCCACACCCGCACCCGCATCTGCCCTGCATCCGGACCTCGCCGATGTGGCCGTGCTACTCGGCACCTGGGAAGGCACCGGGCGAGGCGAGTATCCAACGATCGCTTCGTTCGAGTACTCCGAATCGATCACGTTCGGCCATGTTGGCAAACCGTTTCTGGCGTACCAGCAGCGCACTCGAGCGACCGAAGACGGGCGACCACTCCATGCCGAATCCGGCTACTGGCGGTTTCCGGAACGTGGACTCGCCGAAGTCGTCCTTGCTCACCCGACCGGCATCACGGAAATTCTCGAGGGATTCGCCGCTCCGAACATGCCGGGGAGCGACACGTTCATGATCGACCTTCGATCAACGACCATCAGCGGTTCTTCATCGGCCAAGTCAGTCATCCAGACCGAACGAACCTTCGAAGTCACCGGCGACACGCTGCGATACACGTTTCGCATGGCTGCGGTTGGCCTGCCGATCCAACACCACCTCGCCGCCAAACTGCACCGCGTCAGGTGACTTAACCTTCACCTTCACCCCGTAACCTTCGCCCCAACTTTTACTCCCGTTGCACACGAACTTGTCACACCTTGGTCTGACATCGGCGTGACATCGGCGTGACACATTTTTGAACGGCGGGTGTCACAGCGGCCGCCGGGCTACAGCCGACTCGCCCCAGTTTTCTAAGATGATGAAATGACTAGCTCTGGAAATTCCGTCGTGATTGTCGATGCCGTCCGCACCCCCATCGGAAAACGCAACGGCGGCCTCTCCACAATGCATCCGGGCGAGACCCTCGGGCTCGTTCAAAAAGCTTTGATCGAACGGACCGGCATCGATCCAGCTCTCATTGAGCAGGTCATCGGTGGTGTCGTGAGCCAGGTCGGAGAGCAGGCGTTTAACCTGACCCGCACCGCATGGCTTGGTGCTGGCCTCCCGCTGACCACCGCAGCGACCACCGTCGACACACAGTGCGGTTCCAGCCAGCAGGCGACGGGCCTCGCTGCGTCGCTCATTGGCTCCGGCGTCGTCGACATCGCTATGGCCTGCGGCGTCGAGGCAATGAGCCGCGTTCCGATCGGTGTGAGCGGCTCCAAGAAGCTCGGCCATGGCGTCCCGATCCCGCCGCCGTACTTCGACCAGTACGAGATGACCTCACAGTTCGAAGGCGCCGAGCGCATCGCCGACAAATGGGGCATCACCCGCGAAGACACCGATGCGTTCGGGCTCGCATCGCAGCAGCGTGCCATCCAGGCGTGGGAAGAAGACCGCTTCGCAGGGCAGTACATCACCGTCGAGGCCCCCGATCTCGATGAAGAGGGCAACCCGACGGGAACGACTCACCTCGTGTCCCGCGACGAAGGCCTCCGCGAAACATCGATGGAGAAGCTCGCCACGCTCAAGC
>CALAHA010000070.1 GCA_937891565.1 uncultured Ilumatobacter sp.
CCCATGACAACACCTTGCACACGCAATTGGGCGAACAGTTCAACGAGACCTTCACCGGAACACACCGCAACAACAGCCGTGGTGACGGGCGTCAGCCCGCCCCCGGCCTTGGTGATGCTGGCGTTGGTTGTACCGCCGGTCATCGCTGCTTCGCGTTTGGCGTGTTCTTCGTCGACCTCCTCGAAGAGGTCGGTCACACGAATCTGCTTCGGGCGGCCGCCAAGGTCGAGCGGCACCTCAATCGCTGCACCGATGTCATTGGTGTGGACGTGGCAGTTCCAGATCCCGTCGCCACCGACGACGACGATCGAGTCCCCGATTGCACCCCAACCCTGCTTGAAGGCATCGATCTGCTCATCGGCGAGATCCATCAAATACATCACTTCGTAGCGCTGGTCGGCCACGTCCACTTCGTCAGCGCCGCCGATTTTGGTGCTGCCCGATCGCTGCGCCGGTTGGTCGAATGCTGCTGCGACAGCCCCGCCGGTGCCGTCGTCTTCTTCGGGTTCGGGAAGCGCTTCACCATCGACCACGTGGAGGGCCGAATCGAGCAGCAGCAGGAATCCGGCACCGCCAGCATCGACGACGCCGGCGTCTTTCAAGACCGCCAATTGCTCCGGCGTGTTCGCCAACGCAATTCGGCCTGCGGCCTGCGCTGCACGCACGACTTCAACAAGCGACCCACCTGCATCGGCCGCCTCTTTTGCTCCGTCGGCGCTCAGTCGAACCACCGTGAGAATCGTTCCTTCGATCGGCTTCAGCACGGCTTGGTAGGCACCGGTTGCTGCAGCCTGTAGCGCTTCGGCAAACTTCGCACCGCTGACGGGCGCCTGCGTCTTGAGCGTCGTGGCAATGCCGCGCATGATCTGGCTCAAGATCACACCACTGTTGCCACGGGCCCCCATGAGCGAGCCGTGACTGATCGCATCGCACGTGGCATCAAGGTCGTCAGGATCGGTTCCGTCCATCTCGGCAACAACGGCGTCGAGCGTGCGCGCCATGTTCGTGCCAGTGTCGCCATCAGGGACCGGGTACACGTTCAACCGGTTCAAACCGCCCGCATGAGCCCTGACGGCATCTCGGAAGGTTCGAACCGTGTCGCGCAGTGCTTCGGTGTTCAACCGTTCAAGTGTTGGCACGACGAAACAGGTTAGAGGTTGTGTGGAAAATGGCCTTCAGTCAAGCGAAGCTTCTGAGCAAGTTGCGGTCCGCAGTTGTGTTGGTAGCCTCACATGGCTGTTTCAGGCACCAGCGTGCTCTGAACAAATCTGACTTGAAGCGAATCGTCGCAGGAGAATCCAATGGCATCTAAGTGTGAATCGTGTGGCAAGGGCCCGTCATGGGGCATGGCTGTGTCGCACTCGCACCGTCGTACAAAGCGACGCTGGAACCCGAACATCCAGCGCGTTCGTACGCTGGCGAACGGTACAACCAAGCGTCTGAACGTCTGCACCGGCTGCATTAAGTCCGGCAAGATCGTCAAGGCCGGCTGAAGCCGAGCCTTCGGTTCATCTCATGCAGGGCGTCATCAAGGCTTACGACCCCACAACCGGGGACGGTCTTGTCATGTGCGACACCGACCTCAATGATTACGAGCTTGCTGGCAACGCGCTGGCGGGCTCGATCTTTCGCATGGTGCGTCAAGGCCAGCGCGTCATTTTCGAACTCGACGATGCCGGCCGGGCTACCAAGCTCAGCCTCGGCTCCGAGATCGATATGAAGACCCCCGGCCACTAAGACGCCACTCAGACGCCCCCCCTGCGACATTCGCTTACACATCGCTCGCGCGATGATCAGGCGGTCGGGCACTACTGATCTGTCCTGGTGATCTGTCCTGGTGATCTTCTGTCAAGCCCATATCGCTTTTCGTGATGAGGTATTCGCACATCAGATATTGCGCTCTAACCAAGCTGCCCATTGCCTACGGGGCCTCCTCTTCGCCTATCGTCGGTTTCGAACACTTTCGAACACAAGCGCCGCATGATCGGGGAGCAACGAATGAGTGGAACGACCAGTAATCAACGTCTCAAGGACTGGGTCGGCGAGTGGGCCGCCATCATGCAGCCGGCCGACATCTATTGGTGCGACGGTTCCGCCGACGAATACGAGCGTCTCTGCCAGCAATTGGTCGATAGCGGAACGTTCACGAAGCTCGACGAGGCGAAGCGCCCGAACAGCTACTGGGCGCACTCAGATCCCGGCGACGTTGCCCGCGTCGAAGACCGGACGTTCATCTGCTCGGCCACGGAAATAGAAGCTGGCCCGAACAATAACTGGCGCGACCCGGCCGAAATGCGCGCTGAAATGCGCCGCCTTTACACCGGTTGCATGAAGGGTCGCACGATGTACGTCGTGCCGTTCTCCATGGGCCCGCTCGGTTCGCCGATCGCTCACATTGGCGTGCAGCTCACCGATTCCGCTTACGTCGCCACGAACATGCGCATCATGACGCGCATGGGTCAAGGCGCGCTCGACGCACTTGGTGACGACCAGTGGGTGCCTTGCCTCCACTCCGTCGGCGCACCGCTTGCTGATGGCCAGGCTGACGTCCCTTGGCCCTGCGATGCCGAAAACAAGTACATCGTCCACTTTCCCGACACCCGCGAGATCATGTCGTATGGCTCCGGCTACGGCGGCAATGCGCTGCTCGGCAAAAAGTGTTTTGCACTTCGTATCGCTTCAGTCATGGCACGTGACGATGGCTGGCTCGCCGAGCACATGCTCATCTTGAAGCTCACCAACCCGCAGGGGGAGTCGAAGTACATCGCCGCCGCCTTCCCGTCAGCCTGCGGCAAGACCAACCTCGCAATGCTCGTCCCGACGATCCCCGGCTGGAAGGCCGAGACCATCGGCGACGACATCTGCTGGATGAAGATCGGCGACGACGGCCGGCTTTACGCCATCAACCCCGAAGCTGGCTTCTTCGGCGTCGCACCCGGCACCAGCAACAAGACAAACCTCAACGCCATGGAGACACTCTGGGGGAACTGCATCTACACCAACACGGCACTCACCGACGACGGTGATGTCTGGTGGGAGGAGATGACCGACACTCCCCCGGCGCGTGCCACCGACTGGCGCGGTAACCCCTGGAACCCTGAAGTCACAACGCCTGCTGCACACCCGAACGCCCGCTTCACTGCACCGGCATCGCAGTGCCCGTCCGCCGCTCCCGAGTGGGAAGATCCGGCTGGCGTGCCGATCTCAGCAATCCTCTTCGGCGGCCGCCGCCGTACCACGGTGCCGCTCGTGACCGAAGCCAACGACTGGGATCATGGCGTGTTCCTCGGCTCGATCATGGCCTCTGAAAAGACCGCTGCGGCCGAAGGCGTACAGGGCGAACTTCGCTTCGATCCGATGGCCATGCTGCCGTTCTGTGGCTACAACTACGGCGACTACTTCGCCCACTGGCTCTCGATGAAGGATCGCACCGACGTGGCGGATCTGCCGAAAATCTTCTTCGTCAACTGGTTCCGTCGCGACGAAGACGGTCGATTCTTGTGGCCTGGATTCGGTGAAAACAGCCGGGTACTCAAGTGGATCTTCGAGCGAATCGACGGCACCGTCGATGCCATCGACTCACCGATCGGCAAGCTCCCAGTTCCTGATCAGCTCGACCTCTCAGGTCTCGACATCAATCAGGCTGATCTCGACACACTGCTCGCCGTCGATACCGAGGGATGGAAGGGCGCAGTGTCTCAGATCCGCGAGCACTTCGACCGTTTCGGCGACCGACTTCCGGCCGAGTTGAACGCCGCAGTCGACCAGCTCGAAGCAGCCCTGTAACCACGCAAACGGCCCAGTCACACTGTGCCTGGCACAGTGTGACTGGGCTTTTTCGCGTCAGGCTGAAAACGACAAAGGCCGGGCCTTGCGGCCCGGCCTTCAATCAGATCGAATTGTGTTCAGTTGCCGGGGACAACCGAGACAGCCTTGCGGCCTCGGTGGTTACCGAACTGCACGACGCCATCAGCGAGTGCGAACAGTGAGTCGTCTTTGGCCTTACCGACGTTTGTGCCGGGGTGGAATCGAGTTCCACGCTGACGAACAATGATGGCTCCGGTGCGAATATCTTCGCCACCGAAGACCTTCACGCCGAGGCGCTGTGCGTTGGAATCACGGCCGTTGCGGGTTGAACCGCCGCCCTTTGTCTTTGACATGAGAAGTCAGCGCCCTTTAGTTGGGGAATTTGATGGACATAATTTCGACCACGTCATACTTCTGACGATGGCCGTAACGACGATGGTTGTTGGTGCGGCGTTTAAAGGTAAAGCCGTTGATCTTCGGACCCGCTGCGCGGCCGACGATCTTGGCGGTGACTGAAGCTCCTACGAGCTCGTCGGCCGTTGCCAGCACAGTGTCGCCGTCGACGAGCATGACGGGGGTGAGCGACACTTCGCTACCTTCGTCTGCGCCGAGCAGTTCGAGCTGCACTCGCTGGCCTTCAGCCACTTTTTCCTGCTTGCCGCCTGAGGCGATTACTGCGTACATAGCGATAGACGATGATAACGGCTCATTGGCGAGAATGCTCCCGCCACGCTCAGGCTTCCGTGCTCCTCAGTCTGCACCGGACTGAGCAATCTGTTCGGATTCACGCGCTGCAGCGGCAAAGATCCCCTTGGCCATCAACGACGTTTCTTGCTTTCGCCGGCCACGATAAACGAGCGCCCGCTGGCGGTGAATGCCGCTGTCGGCCGGGGCAGCCCATCCCGCCAAGTCGGCCAAATGGCAGGCCAACCGATGATCTCCCTGCTCAGCGATAATCTGTGCACGCGCGATCAACACGTTTGCGCCACCAGCGAGGGAAGCCAGTTCGATCGCGAGTGCGGCATCAGGCGACGGCTTGAGCCGGCTCGCAGCACCGTCCCACCACCCGCCGAACTGCCGCCAGACACCGCGTACGACGAATTCGGGCTCGTCGTAGAGCGGCCGGAGATAGGGCTTGCTGAGCAAATCTTCCGGGACAGTGACTGAATGCACAATGGTGTCGAGCACTTCACCGGCGTTCATCATGTCGATGACCTCGCTCACGATCAGTTCCAACGACGTCGCAACGTCATCGAGCACTCGAGCGATGCGGTCCT
>CALAHA010000071.1 GCA_937891565.1 uncultured Ilumatobacter sp.
CGATATGCTCCCGTCTGCATCGCGCGGTGAGTGTGAATAACGCTCGTCGGGCAAGCACCCTGGGGTGTGGTGTAATTGGCAACACGGCAGTTTCTGGTTCTGTTATTAGGGGTTCGATTCCCTTCACCCCAACGTTTCGCTCGGACTTTCGTGCCGAGTGAATCACTGTGCAACGGCGATATCGTCGACGTTCGCAACAGGTCCCGTTCGTCTAGCGGCCTAGGACTCCACCCTCTCAAGGTGGCGGCACGGGTTCGAATCCCGTACGGGATACCACCGCGATACCACCGCAATACCACCGCAATACCACCGCAACAACAAGTCAGAGCCACTCTTGCGAATTGAGCGAGAGTGGCTCTGCTGGTTTTCGGACCGGAACTCGGCTACCGGAACTCGACAGGGAGCGGAAACAGACTCAGCGCAACCAGTCAGGCGGTCGATCAGCCCCCGATTGGCTTTTTGTCTTGCTGCTTCGACTTCTTGGCTTCGCGCTTCTCTTTGAGGCTCTTACCGGCCTTTTTGCCGTCGCGTCGCTGTGGAGATTTGACCATTGGTAGCTCCTCTGTTGTCGGATCGGTGGTGACCTCACCCGGTGATCGAACGTATCACTCCGTTGGATCGCAGCAGCGCGTGCTGGCCGCGCGTGATGCGACACGGGCGTCTGAGCGCAACCGGGTCACCAACAGCCAAGTGTGCCTATTGGCGTAACCATCGGTAACTTCCGGCACCCGTCTGAGGCGGGGCGATATGACAGCTACGTTCAACGATGTGGTCGATCTTTCTGCACCTGTCGTAGCGCGCCCGCAGCTTCAACGAAATGCACGGGACCCGATTCCCCTACGTCACCGGCGCGATGGCCAACGGGATTGCGACGACGCAACTCGTGATCGAAATGGCACGCACCGGCTGCCTTGGCTTCTTCGGCGAAAGAGCCGAGTGTGCAAGTCGATCTCGACTCCGTCGGGTGCGTCGAGCGCCCATCCGTAGAGAAGTACTGGGTCGAACGGCGTGGGATGATCACGGTGTCCGCTCGCCCTCAGGATCTGCACGGCCTCGTCGAGATCGTCAGGGCGGATGGCGAGGTCCATACCTCCGGTGTGCCGAAGCTGCTGATTTGGGTAGTCGAGCTCGGCCGTGGCGAGGCCCTTGAGTACCCAGCACGAACCGCTCAGGTCGGCCCGGTGCAGCAATCCACGATTGGCGAACTACTCCCGCGCGGCCCCCACGTCAACGTCTGGGCGCACTCGGGACTGCGCCCGACTCGATTCATGCGACTCGCTCCGGGCCTGGGTCATCGTGGGATAATGCTGGGATGGCAGCGAACAGTCGTCTTACCGTTGCCGATCTTCGTGCGAGTAAAGGCACACGTCAGTACACCGATGTCTACGTCTCAAGCGTTGACGAGGCCGCCGCCGCAGCGGATGGTGGGATCGACATAATCACCATCCAGGACTCCCAGATGAGTACCGAGATGCGATCTGCTGCGGGCAATGCATTCATCGTGGTCGGCCTCGACTACGGCCAGGTGATCACGACGGACGACTACCTGCGTGCAGCGTTTTCTGCAATCAACAACGGCGCCGACGCGTGCTGGTGTGCGGCGTCGCTACAGACGATTGAGCGATTGGCCGCCGAAGGCATTCCGGTTGTCGGCCATGTCGGCCTCATCCCGCCGCGCCGCACCTGGACCGGCGGGTTCAAGGCTGTGGGGAAGACGGCGACCACCGCGATGCAGGTATGGACTCAGACCACGGCGCTGGTCGACGCTGGTGCATTTGCTGCTGAGATCGAAGTAGTGCCCGAACCAGTGGCCACGGCGATCAGCGCGAAGACGAGCCTCGTGATGATCTCGATGGGCTCCGGTCCGAACTGTGATGCGCAGTATCTGTTTAGCTCCGACGTGCTCGGCACCAACACTGGCCACGTCCCACGGCATGCGAAGCAGTACGCCGACTTACGGACCGAACTCGATCGGATCCAAGAGATGCGGGTAGCGGCTTACGCGGCATTCGCCGATGACGTTGCCTCGGGCGGTTTCCCCGACGCTGCGCGTTTGGTCGGTATCGACCCTGACGAATTGGCGACGTTCGCTGCTGCCCTTGCTGCTGAACAATGACCACACCGAGCACGATCGAAACCGAGCGGCTGCTGCTCCGCCCGTTTCGGGGTGATGACTTCGAACCGATGGTCCATTTCTACGCCGACCCGGTCTCGAAGTTTTATGGCGGCCCCTGCACCCGAGAAGAAGCGTGGCGGAAGTTCGCTGTATACCCCGGGCACTGGGCGTTGCGCGGGTACGGCCCGTGGGCAATCGAAGTGAAGGCAACCGGGCGATTTGCCGGTGTCTGCGGCCTGTGGAACCCTGACGGTTGGATTGAGCCAGAGATCACATGGGCGCTCGTGCCTGATCATCACGGTATGGGCTACGCCACCGAAGCGGCCCGACGAGCACTCCAGGCCGCCTATGAAGACCACGGGTGGACAACAGCGGCGAGCGTGATCGCGGTTGCCAACACTGCGTCTGGCGCATTGGCCGAACGCCTCGGCGCAACGATCGAGTCCGAACAGCAGAACCGTTACGGAACCGTCTACGTGTACCGGCACCTCCCACCAGCATCTCTCCCACCAGCCTCCCTCCCACCAGCATCCCGCCCACCGTATGGAGCGCATCATGATCACTGTCAACAACTCGACTGACCTCACCGGTCAAGTGGCCCTCGTCACGGGTGCAACATCTGGCCTCGGCTGGCGCTTCGCCCAGGTGTTGGCCGCTTCCGGTGCATCCGTCGTCGCGACCGGTCGGCGTCAAGAACGGCTCGACGAATTGGTCGCAGCAATCGTTGCTGATGGTGGTCAGGCAGTGGGCGTCCCGATTGACATGACCGACGCCGAGAGCATCGTTGCGGCTGTCGACCAGGCCGAAGCGGCGTTCGGTGTTGTCACCATCCTCGTCAACAACGCAGGCATTCCTGACGCGCAACGGGCGCACAAGATGTCGCTCGAACTGATCGACAAGGTCATCGACACCAACTTGCGTGGCCCGTACATACTTTCCTGCGAAGTCGGCAAGCGCCTGATTGCAGCGAAGTTGCCGGGGCGAATGGTCAACATCTCTAGCATCTCGGCGACCAACTACGGCGGCGAAGGCGCCGCGCTGTACTCGATCACCAAAGCAGCCATTGCCCGCATGAGCGAGGCACTCGGTGTGGAGTGGGCGCGGTTCGGCATCAACGTCAATGCAATTGCCCCGGGGGCGTTCGAGTCGGAGATGATGGACGGCATGCTCGAACGGATGGGCGATATCAGCGGGCACTTCCCGCGCAAGCGGATCGGTCGACCGGACCAGCTCGACTCAACCCTGCTTTTCCTCTGTTCTCCAGCTTCTGATGCAGTGACCGGCACGATTATCAAGGTCGACGACGGCCAGAGTTCGCGATGACCGCCATGTCGAACGGCCAGAGCGGACTGCTTGATGGAAAGGTCGCGGTGATCACCGGCGCGGCGAGTGGCATGGGGCTCGCAACAGCGCAACGCTTCGTCGCGGAAGGAGCGAGTGTCGTCATTGCCGATTTCAACGCCGATGCCGGCGAGGCAGTTGCTCGTGAACTCGGCGACGCAGCGCGATTCGTCCGTTGCGACGTGGCGATTGATAGTGATGTCGCGTCGGCGGTCGCCCTTGCCGTCGAAGCATTTGGCCGGCTCGACATCATGTTCAACAACGCAGGCATCGGGGGAGCGTTCGGGCCGATCACCGAGATCGAGTCAGATGACTGGGATGCAACCTTTGCCGTTCTTGTCAGGGGCGTGTTTCTCGGAACCAAGCACGCCGCGCGTCTGCTGATCGATCAAGGCGACGGGGGCGTGATCATCAACACGGCATCGGTCGCAGGCCAGGGTGGCGGCGGTGGGCCACAGGCCTACTCGGCAGCCAAGGCTGGGGTCATCAACCTCACCGAGACAACAGCGATCGAACTGGCCCCGCATGCCATCCGAGTCAATGCCATCTGCCCGGGGATCATCTTCACCCCGCTGATGCACCATGGTGACGAAGCTGACGCCGAACGTGTGATGGCGGAGCTCCAGCCCTATCCCAAGCGGGGCGAGGGTGCTGACATCGCGGGCGCAGCATTGTGGCTGGCCGGGCCCGACTCGGCGTTCGTCACGGGTACGTCGATCACGGTCGACGGCGGGATCAGCGCAGCGGGTACCCGTCTGTTCGGGCGACTTAACGGGACGACAAAGCTCGATCGCGTTGTCGGTATTGCGCACGGTACGACTGGCCAGAAGCCGACGGTCCGCCGGCTCGACTGATCAGGTCGCGATGAGGGTCACGTCGTGGACGCCATCGTCAAACTCGCCGTGGCCTGGTAGGTATGGGCGCGGCGGTGAGACGTCGACGGTGCACCGACCTTGCTCAGCGAGTCGCTGGAGTACGGCGTCCATCTGGCGGCTATCCCACAGGTTGACGCGCTGTGTGAAGACGATCGGGCCACCGTGGCGAACGATGCGTAAGAACTCTCGAAGCACGGCCTCGGGCTCGGTGAGATAGCTGAAAACGCCGCCGCAGACGACGGCAAGGAAGCGCTGCGATGTGAATGGCAGCGGTTGGCTGAGATCAAGAACGTGCAGTTCTCGGTACACGGCGCGTTGCTTTGCGATGTTGATCGACTCGGAAGAGAAATCGGCGCCGATGACCGATGCGACACCGACGGCATCGAGCGCAAGGCCGATGAGGCCGGTGCCGCAGCCAGCGTCGAGCACGTCACCGTTGGTGGCGCCAGCGGCGGCAATGACCGCTGCGAGTCGGTCAGGAACCTCGTAGCCCCACGACTGCACGTCGGTGTCGTACGTCGCCACCCAGTCGTCGTAGACCTCAACGACTTCGGCCGGTGATGCGTCTGAGACGCCGGCCAGGCCCTGTCCGTCAGCGTTCATCGACAACGGCATGGGTTCAGGCGCTCGAGCCAGAGCGGGCAATGGCGTCGACGATCATTTGTTTCGCCTCTGCGGCATTACCCCAGTGATCAATCCGCACCCACTTGTTCGGTTCGAGGTCTTTATAGTGCTCGAAGAAGTGCTGGACCTGTTCAAGCGTGATTTCGGGAAGATCGGTGTAGTCGGCGACATTTTGGTAGCGACGGCTGACATGGCTGCTCGGCACCGCCAAGATCTTCTCGTCTTGGCCTGCGTCGTCTTCCATGACAAGAACGCCAACGGGGCGGCAGTTGATGACGCCTCCGGGGATGATCTCGCGGGTGTTGCACACGAGCACATCGATCGGGTCGCCGTCTTCGGACAAAGTGTGCGGGACGAAGCCGTAGTTGCCGGGATACCTCATTGGGG
>CALAHA010000072.1 GCA_937891565.1 uncultured Ilumatobacter sp.
AGCCAGACATCAGCAAAGGTGACGCCGAGGACATTGCCGAAGAGCAGGGCGTCAGCATTCTGGCCAGGCGACCCGTACAGCTGCACGAGGGCAAGGCCCAGCGCAAACGATGCAGTCGTGACGACGCCGATCGCCGCGTCGGAACCGATCGGCCGACGCCGCACGATCCCGCCAATGGCCAATGCCGTGACGACACCCCAGGCCCCCGCGCCGAGAAACAGGTTGACACCGATCAGACCAGCCACCGCGTAGCCGCCAAAGATCGCGTGGGACAGGCCGTGTCCGATGTAACTCATGTTGCGCAACACGACATAGCAGCCAACAACGCCGCACAGCGCCCCCGCGAGCGTGGCGACGATGACGCCGTTGCGGAAAAACTCAAACTCGAACGGCTTGAACAAGTCTGCGGCGAGCATCATGCCGATGCACTGCCCGTGTTGTCAACCAAAAATAGTGGCGAGTCAACAACGACACGCATGCCACCGTGCTCGAGGATGTGCATCGGCGAGCCATACGTCCGTTCGAGCACATCGGGGACAAGTACGTCTTCGGGTGGGCCTGCACCGATCACTCGCGTGTTGAGGCAGACGATCTTCGGGAGATGCGCTGCGATGCCGTTCAGGTCGTGCGTGGTCAACACGATGGTCAGGCCCTGACGGTTGAGGTCGTCGAGCAGGTGCAGTACTTCGTGACGAGTCTTGACGTCGAGGCCCGACGTCGGCTCGTCAAGGAAAATTACTTCGGCCTTAGTGAACAGGGCGCGAGCGAGGAATACTCGCTGCTGCTGGCCGCCCGACAAATCGCGAATGTGTCGGTTAGCCAAGCCGTTGAGACCGAGCCGATCGAGCACTGCGTGGATCTCGGCCCGTTCGGCCTTCGTGATCCACGGGGTTCGCAGTCCGCGAGCGCGCGCCATGCCGACACACTCGGAAACGGTGACCGGGAAACTCCAGTCGATGTGTTCGACCTGCGGCACCAGGCCGACAGCGAGGCCTGGGCGACGATCAACTGTGCCTGACCTGGCAGGCACGCTGCCGAGCAGCACCTTGAGCAACGTCGACTTACCCGACCCGGACGGACCGACGATGCCGATTAATTCGCCATCGGTGACGTCAAGATCGACGTCGATCAGAACTGGCTCAGCGCCATAGTCGACCGTAACGTTTTTGGCGGCAATCACCGTCGAAGTGGCACCGCGCTGCGAAATCACTGTGGGTACGTCGCTTCATCGATTGCGGAGTTGCGCACGTCAAACCCGGTGAGGCGGCTCGAATCGCCGCCCAGCGCGTCGGTCATCGTGACAAAGTTGAACTTCATCAAACCCAGCCACGAGTGGTCAGCTTCACCAGGCTCGCCAGGTAAGTCATCGTCACGCAGGTCATCAACGTAAATCGCACCGGTCTCGTTCGCAATTTGTTCGAGCACCGGCGATGGGAACACTTCGGAGCCGAACACGGCAGGGACACCTTCCGCCTCGATCTGTTCAATCAGCTTGATCACGTCGCCGGCGGTCGGCTCACCGAAGTCGGCCGGCTGCACGGCACCGACGACGTCCCACCCGTAAGTATCTGCGAAATAAGCGTAAGCGTCGTGATAGGTGACGAGCTTGCGTTGATCGACGGGGATCGTCTCGAACGTTGCGCTCACGGCCTCGTCGAACTCGTCGACGATCGCAATGAACGCCTGCAGATTGCTGCCGTAGGTCGCTGCACCCTCGGGGTCAACTTCGACCATCGTGTCGTGGATCAACTGGGCGTACACCTTGACCAGGGTCGGGTCGGTCCACAGGTGCGGGTTCGGCTTGCCTTCTGACTCAGGGAACGAGAAGTCGTACTTAAACTGGTCGGGATCGATCGTGCGATCGCCCAACTCAACCAGCGGGACGTCATCTCGGAGGTTGGCGTCGGCCAACGCCTTCGTCGGCTCTTCGAGCTGCAGACCGTTGATGAACACGACATCGGCGGTCGAGAGCAGCTCAGCTGCGGACGGTGGTGGCTCAAACGTGTGCGAGATGGTTCCCTCGGGAACGAGGCCGACAATCTGGGCCCGATCACCAATGACATTGGCCGCAATTGAAGTAATCGGCGCCACCGTGGTCACCACGAGCAAGCGACCATCGATTTTGGCGGCGCCAGAGTCGCCGCTCGAACCGCTACACGCAGCGAGCAGTGCGACACAGACAGCAAAAGCGCCAAGTCGGCGGATGTTCCCCATTCCAGGAAAACTCACCGGGTAGTGACCAATGGTGTGGTGCCGGGAGGTGACAAACCGCTTCATGAGTTGAACGGTAGATGCGACCAGCTCGCAGGACCAGTTGTGCGACACAAAAATTGCTCGGTGTGAATTTTGACCGCAATTGCCGATCCCTGCGCTGTCCGACTCGGAAATGCCAATCTTGACCACGGTCAAGCAGCCGATCCAGGGCCGTTGTACATTCGACAGCGCTATGACGATGACTGACAACCTTCTCCAGACCTCAACCGACTTCGATCGAGCGCGCTCCGGCTCCGGCGCCTCCGTCGCCGTCGTCACGGGCCAACTGGACGCTGCCCACGCCAGCCAACTCCGGGCCCACGCCGAAGCCGGCGGCTCGGTGCTCGTCGCCATCGAGCCCGGCGACGAGATCGCCCGCGAACTGTGTGGCGTCACCGTGACCACCGACCTTCCGCGGACTGAATGGTTCGTCACGCTCGGCGCCCGACCCGAGGCGGTCCGCCTTCCCGGCGAAGTGCCGATTACCTCGGCACTCCGCACGCTGCAACCAGCCACCGACGACGTCACCGTCGCTGCGACGACCAGCGTCCGGTTCAACCACCAGCCGACCGTTACTGTTCGCACCGTCGGTGCCGGTCGAATCGTCAGCACCGGCGTCTCTGACGTCGACGCACTCCAACGCCATACGACACTCGGCCCGTTCATCAGCCGTCTCTTGCGCCCAACCTTCGTTCCGTCGACGACAACGCTCGGCCTTGCCGTTGTGGGTTACGGGCCGTTCGGCGGCATGGGCTATCTGCACGGCTTGGCTGCCACCGAAACTGCCGGCCTCGCCTTCGTTGCTGCCGCGGACACCTCCGCGGATCGGATCGACGCAGCTCGTGTTGACTTCCCCGATCTTGTTGGCCACGCCTCCGGCACATCGCTCGCCGCCGACCCCGACGTCGACATCGCAGTGATCGCCACTCCGCCGAGCTTCCACGCCGCGCTGGCACTCGAACTCCTGCGCGCTGGCAAGCACGTTGTTATGGAAAAGCCGATGGCCCTGACCCGCGCCGACGCCGACGAAGTCATCGCAACTGCACAAGCCAACGACCGCACCGTGACCGTCCACCAGAGCCGCCGCTGGGACACCGACTTTCTTGCCGTCCGCCGGCTCATGGAGCGTGGCGATCTCGGCAATGTGTTCAACATCGAGACCTTCGTCGGCGGATTCGAGCATCCCTGCCGTGCATGGCACTCCGAAGACTCGATCTCCGGCGGTGCCGTCTACGACTGGGGTTCACACCACGTTGACTGGATCCACCAGCTCTACGGCAGCGCTCCGAGCCGAGTGCTGTGCTCCACGCATACACGCGTCTGGCAAGACACCACCAACGTCGATCAACTGTCGCTGTGGATGCAGTGGGCAGACGGCCGCGAGGCCACGTTCCGCCAAAGCGACGTCTGTGCGATCCGCCGACCCAAGTTCCATATCGAGGGCACCGACGCAACGCTCCAAGGCCACTACCGGCCACTGCGAACCGAGTCGGTCGTCCCTGGCCGCGGGTACGTCGAGCACACGTCACACCACGCCGAAGCTCCCGTCGATCTTCAGCTGGCACGCTTCGACGGCGACCACGGCTTGATCACGTCGACCGTTCGCCCCGCACCCGATCCGGGATGGGGCTTCCATAGCAACCTCGCTGACCACTTGCTGCTTGGCGAAGATCTTGCCGTTCGTCCAGAGCAGTCACGTGACGTCGTGGCAGTGCTCGAAGCAGCACACCGCTCCGGCAACGAGGGCGGCACGCTCATCGAGCTCGACCTGTGAGTAAACCGGTGGGCATCGGCGTGCTTGGAGCCCGCTCGATGGTCGCCCGCCTCGCAGTACTACCGGCCATCGATGCCAGTTCGAAAGCAACGCTGGTCGCAGCCGCATCGATGAGCGGGCCGGTGCCCGATCCCTGGGACGCAGCCGCAGTTCCCGATTATCAAGCCGTCATCGACCACCCCGACGTCGAGGCGATCTATCTGCCGTTGCCCAACAACATGCACCGTGCATGGACCATCGCTGCAGCTGCGGCTGGCAAGCACGTGCTGTGCGAGAAGCCACTCGCCGGATCCGCTGACGATGCGCGAGCGATGCAGGCCGCCTGCGATTCGAGCGGAACGTTGCTCGCCGAGGCCTGGATGACACCCTTCGACCCACGTTGGTGCCATGCGATGCAACTCGCAACCGATGGGCTGGTCGGCGACATCACCGAGATCAACTCGACGTTCACCTTTACGATCGGGCCGGAAGGTGCGAACAATTATCGGTGGAGCCCTGACCACGGCGGCGGCGCGCTCCTTGACGTCGGGATTTACTGCCTGGGCCCTGCCGTCGAGCTCTGGGGTTCGCAACCCGCCGTGATCGAGTCGTCCATCGATCTCGCTCCAAGCGGCGTCGACGCGACGACCACAGTGCAGCTGACCTGGCCTGATGGCCAAATCGCCCGCGCAAGGGTCTCGTTCGTTGACGCCGAACGGCAACGGTTGGAAATCGTTGGGGCAACCGGACGCATCGTCCTCGACGGTGATGCCCACACGGGCGGACCGAACGCCAGGCAGATCAGGGTCGAGTCCGACGCCACAACGAGCCATGCGCCAGAGCGGTCAATCGACGTCGAACCTGGCGACCCATATCTCGGGATGATCGATGCCTTTGCGGCAGCAGTTCGAGGGACGCAGCGTTGGCCTCGCCCAGTCGAGCGCAGCGTTGAGATGCTCGAACTCCTCTCACAGATCCGGACCAGCGCACAATGACCGATTCGTACTCCCTCGAACCACACCATGAGCACCACGAGCTGCCGTCAGGCATCACGATGCACGCCGTGCACTGGGAGCCCGTTGAGGCGACTCTGGCACCGTGCCTGCTCGTTCACGGCCTCGCTTCGAATGCGCGGCTCTGGGACGGCGTGGCCAGGCGCCTTGCCGCACTCGGCCACCCAGTCGTTGCTATCGATCAACGCGGCCACGGCCATTCGTCAAAGCCTGACGGCCCGTTTGACATGGCCTCCGTCGCTGATGACCTTGGGCTACTCGTCACCGAACTTGGCTGGGAACGACCGTTGATCGCCGGCCAGTCGTGGGGCGGCAATGTCGTGATCGAGTTCGCACATCGGCACCCCGGCGTTGCATCGGTGATCGTGTGTGTCGACGGCGGCTCCATCGAGCTGCAGCGGAGAATGCCCGACTGGGAAGTTGCGAAAGCGCAGATGGCTCCGCCCTCGCTGATCGGCACGCCGATCGCCAAGATGCGCGAGTGGATGACCACGTCGAACGCCGACTGGCCAGCCGAGGGCATCGAAGGCCAACTCGCCAACTTCGAAGTCAGAGACGACGGCACCATTGCCCCGTGGCTCACGCTCGAACGGCACCTGCTCGTGCTCCGCGGCTTGTGGGAGCACATGCCGTCTGACCTGTACGCCTCGATCACCGACCCCGTCCTCTGGATCTCTGCCGATAACGGCCAGTCTGAATGGACTGTTGCAAAGCGCTCGGGAATCGACGCGGCCGTGTCCGCTCTGGCAACGAGCCGGTCAGAATGGTTCAGCCCCGCACATCACGACGTGCATGCACAACACCCGGCCGAAGTCGCGGCACTCCTGCACGGGGCCGTCACCGACCCCGACTTCTTTTGAACCACCGAAGACAGGAACCGATATGACTGCACTCCCCCGCCTCCTCGTCATCATGGGTTCAGGCGAAACCGCTCCGACGATGACCACGCCGCATCGCCGCGTGTTCGAACAACTTGCCGCAGCAACCGGCGGCACCGTTGACGCCGTGCTCCTCGATACCCCGTTCGGGTTCCAAGAGAACGTGGAAATCCTTGCCGCCAAGACTGCCGAGTACTTCACCGACGCGGCGCACCGGACCGTCAAGATCGCATGCCTGGCGCGAACCGACCACGGCGATGTCGTGGCAATCGAAACAGCCATCGCGAAGATCCGTGCAGCCGACTGGATCTTTGCCGGGCCCGGCAGCCCAACCTTTGCGCTGCGCCAGTGGGCCGATACGCCGATTCCCGAGGCCATTGTCGACAAGCTCCTCAACGGCGGTGCCGTCGTGTTCTCGTCTGCTGCAGCCCTCACGCTTGGGCGGAAAACGATTCCGGTCTACGAGGTCTACAAGTCTGGCGCCGATCCGTACTGGGTCGACGGGCTCGACGTTCTGAGCGAAGTCGGTCTTCCTGTCGTTGTCATCCCGCACTACGACAACAAAGAGGGTGGCAACCACGACACGAGCAAGTGCTACCTCGGCGAGCGGCGCCTGGCGATGCTCGAACCCGAACTCGATGACGACGTATTCATCCTCGGCGTCGACGAGCACACCGGCGTGATCATCGACCTCGATGCAAACACCGCTGAAGTCGTCGGCAAGGGCGGAGTCACACTCCGCAAAGACGGAGTGTCGACTCGCATCGAGACCGGCACAACTGTTCCTTTCAGCACACTGCAGGCCGGCCCTGTCACACCGCTCACATCGGGGTCAGACCTCGATGTGACAGAACCAACCGACGCTGAAGCTGCTGGCGAACCAAGGTCTAGCCACGATGTGGGCGGTGTCACTGTGGGCGATGACGCGGCTGTGATTCCATCGCTCGCTGGCGATGCTGCTCGACTCGAAGCGGAATTCGACGCAGCCTTAGCAGCGCGCGACGCCGACGGTGCCGTCAAGGCCATCCTTGAACTCGATTCGGCAATCCTCCAGTGGTCGCGGGACACGCTGCAGGGTGACGAGATGAAGCGGGCCCGCACGTCGCTGCGGTCGATGGTCGTGCGCCTCGGAGGCGCAGCGACTGCAGGGGTGCGCGACATCCGCGAGGTTCTTGGCCCGGTTGTTGAAGCAGCGCTTGCGGCACGCGTCACCGCCAGAACCGACAAGGCCTACGCCGTGTCAGATGCCATTCGCGACAATCTCATTGCTGCCGGTATCGAGGTGCGTGACACCGCTGACGGCGCCGAATGGGTCGTTGCCGACTGACGAGTCAGTGTGCAACCCGCAACGGTTAGCTCATCGTCGCGACAACGTCAGCCTTGAGTGGCTCTTTGAGCTGCTCGACGCTGAGGTGGCACTTGATGCTGTGACCGGGCGACAGCTCGACCATCTCCGGCTCGGTGACCTCGCAGAGGCCCGCAATCGCACGGTGGCAACGGGTATGGAAGACGCAGCCGGGCGGCGGGTTAGCCGGTGACGGAATGCTGCCGGTCAACGGAATCCGGTGCTCAGCGACACCGTCGACGCTTGGCACTGCCGAGAGCAATGCCTCGGTGTACGGGTGGTTCACACCCTCAAACATTGTTTGGGTCGCGCCGATCTCCATGATCCGACCGAGGTACATCACTGCGATGCGGTCTGCCAAGTAGCGCACGACACCAATGTCGTGGCTGATGAATAGGTAGCTCGAGCGCTGCTCATTCTGCAGCTTTGCGAGCAGGTTGAGAATCGCAGCCTGGACCGACACGTCGAGCGCCGATGTCGGTTCGTCGCAGACGACCACTTCGGGGTCGCCAGCGAAGGCGCGGGCAATGGCCACGCGCTGCTTCAGACCGCCGGACAGCTGCCGAGGGCGCATGTCGAGGTGACGAGTGGAGAGCTGCATGCCCTCAGCGATTTCCTCGACTCGCCTGTCCGCCTCAGCGCCCTTGACACCAGTCAGTTTGACGACGCTGCGGTGCAAAATGCGCCGCACGGTCCAGGCACGGTTGAGCGCTGAATCAGGGTTCTGGAAGACCATCGAGATTGCCCGTATCGACTCGTCAATTCGAGAAGTTGCCTTATCGGCCATCGTCCGGCCGCGCAAGGTGATGGCGCCACCTTCAT
>CALAHA010000073.1 GCA_937891565.1 uncultured Ilumatobacter sp.
GTGCAATGGTCAATGAAATCACCGACCTCCAGCGTTGTGCACCGTGGGCTGTGGAGGCGGTGTCAATTCCGTTGCTTGCAATGGGTGGCGAACTCGGCCGGCCCCACCACCAGCGTGGCATGCAGTGGCTCAGCGAGCAGATCGCATCGGCCAGCTACGTCCGCCTCCACGGTGCCGGCCACGCAGCGCCCAACACTCACCCGGTCGAGTTGGCGATGCTGGTCACCGATTTCTGCACCTGAGCGATGTGCGTCGTCAAACGCCGTCGACGGGCCACGACCTTGCTGGCCGCCCGAGCAGGGCCGGTCAGAACCGGCGGCTGAGCATAAAACAGGTTGCCGCAGCGATGGCCGCCGCGGCGGACAGGGCAGCGGTGCCAGCGATTCCGTGGATGCCGTAAAGCCAGCCGCTGAGAATTGTTCCGCTACCACGGGCCAGTGTGCCGACGGCGTTGCCGACAGCGAGCGTCGAACCGCGTGCTTCGGGCATCGCTTCGCTGACGAGCGAGAGTGACGTGACGAACCCGTACTCGAAGCCAATCAGCAGCATGAGGATCCCTATCACACCAATGGCAAGGCGATCATCGGCACTCAGCATCACGGCCAGGCCGCAGGCCAACACGACGAGGCCACCAAGTGCCGATCGCATCTTGCCGATGCGATCGGCAAGGGCCGCCGACCCGCCGCTGGCAATGAGTTCGAAGGCGCCGAAGCCCATAACAATGAGGCCCAACCCTCCGGTTGACACCCCGAACTCATCGTTGAGCCACGAGCCCGAGATGACAAACACCGACAGGCCTGCCATTGCCATCGTTGCTGACCCGATCACGACGAGCCAGGCCCGCAGTGTGAGGCGGGTGGCACCGGCGGCGGCTGACTCGGCCTGTTTCGTGCTGGGACCCGCAACGGGCAGCGTCAACGCAACGAGCAACGCTGCAACTGTGCAGCCGACAGCCATAAAAACGAACGGCGCTCGCCAGCCTCCGAAGTTGATCAGTACGGCCACGATTGGCCCGCCGATCAGAAGTGCGAATGCCCAAGATGTTTCGAAGATGCCGATCGATCGAGCCCGCCGGCTGTAGTGAACGCGATGGCTGATCCAGGCATGACCGCCAACGGTGAAGTGAGCGACGCCAAGGATCAACATGGCGAATGCGATCGCGAAGGTCCAGATCGAACCACCGAGGGCGATCACCGACGACAGCGCGATCGCTGACAGTCCTCCAATCATGACGAGTCGTTCACGGCCGCGGTCGAGTTGCTTGCCGATGGCCATTGTCGACAGGCCTGCGGCTTCGCCGAGGCCAAGCACCGTGGTCAGCTGTGTCGTCGAGACGCCAAATGCCCGCTCGAGCGTCGGCAGGAAGGGGGGAATCCACCGCAGTGCAGTGTTTGCCATTGCCTTGGCGCCGGTGAGGCAGGCCAGGGTCGACCGATCGAGTTTGCCGACGTCAGCCCGCTCGGTTGTCGGTGTGATCACGCAGCGTCTTCGTCAAGGCGCGGGTCTTTGACCGTGATTGTTGCTCCGAAGAATGAACAGTCGGTGTCGGTGACCGTGACGTCGATGCCTATGCGTTCGAAGTTGCCCTGCACCTTGTCGGCGCAATCTTGCAGCGACGTGCGCTGCGTAAAGACGGCAAATGCCAACAGCCCCAGCACGAAGACCGTTGCGAGCTTTTGTACGATTGTCTTCATCATCCAGGCGGCGAGAAATGCCCCGACGACGAAGATGACAACGACTGCAATGGCGAGTTGCTTGGCAGTTTCCAGGGTTAAAGCGAGCACTCGCCAAGCCTAGGTCTTACTGTCGAGGTGTAGGGCTGACCGATACGCTCGTGCGCAATGAGCGATATCGCGATCAACTTTTCTTCAGGCCTTCCGACAACTGTGCTGCCCGCAGCCGATCCGGTCGACTCCGCAGGGCTCGCCGCAGCGCTTGAACTGTCCAGCGACGAGCGGCGCGCAGCAGTTGCGGCTGTGGTCGCGAAGTCGCCGCGTTTCCTTGCCGGTTGGGCCGAACTGGGCGACATGGGTCGTGACACCATCGAGCGTTATGCCGCCTATCGCGTCGGCTACCACCGCGGGCTCGACACTTTGCGGGCCAACGGCTGGCGGGGGAGTGGCTACGTGCGCTGGGCTGCGCCGACCAACCACGGGTTCTTGCGGGCACTCGTTGGATTGGGCGCAATGGCAGCCGAGATCGGCGAGCAGGATGAAGCTGAGCGGATCCACACTTTCCTGTTGCAGCTCGACCCGACCGGCGTCCCCACCGCTTGATCGATGCACGTTGCCGGAGCAGTCTTAGCTGGCGGCCAGAGCCGTCGTATGGGGCGGACCAAGGCGTTAATCGACGTCGGCGGGCAGCCGATGGCAACCCATGTTGCCGTCGCATTGGCGTCGGCTGGTTGTCGTGATGTCGTACTCGTTGGTGGCGACCCGATTGAGCTTGCTTCGCTCAAGCTTGCGGTGATTGCTGACGAATACCCCGGCGAGGGTCCGGTCGGCGGTGTACTTACGGCACTGCATCATCATCATCATCATCATCGGCGCGGAGCGGCCACCCATGTTGTGATCGCGGCGTGTGATCTGCCTGGGCTCACCGCTGGTGCCGTTCATCAAATGCTTGGCGCAGTGTCTTCTGCAACAGACGTCGTCGTTGCCATGACCGACCGGCTCGAACCTGCCTTCGCTGTGTGGAATGTGCAGACGATCGACCCAATCGAAGCAGCCTTCGAGACCGGCATCCGAGCGATGCACGACGTGCTGGCATTGTTCGAAGTCGTGACCGTCGCAATCGACCCTGGTGAGATGCGCAACATCAACCGTCCGGAGGATCTCCTGAGGTGATCGTTACGCGACGACGGGGGTGGCCAGTAAGGTCGCTTCGTGGCAATCTCGGAAATCACGGTAGGACAACTGCACATCTTGCTCCGCGCAGATGAATCGACGCGGGTTGTCGACGTGCGTGAAATCGATGAGTGGACCAAGAGTCACATTGTTCAGGCGACGCACGTCGCCCTCGCCACGGTGCCCGATTGCCTCGATGCATTCGGCCCAGATAATGCCGAGCATCCCACCTACGTCATGTGCAAGGTCGGTGGTCGGAGCTTTCGGGCGTGCGAATACGCTGAGGCACAAGGCAAGAACGTGGTCAACGTCGCTGGCGGCATGATGGCTTGGTGGGCTGCCGGTCTCGAAACAGTAGAGGGCGCCTGACATGGCCCGATCAGGAGTCCGCCCGGAACGTAAGAAGCAGCCCGGCGGCGGAAATGCCCCCGCCGAGATCGATTACCAGTACGTCGAAGAACAGGCCGACCTCGATGCAATCATCGACGTTCTGGTTGGCGTCGATCGATATGCACTCGATACCGAATTTCACCGCGAGCGCACCTATTTTCCCAAGCTGGCGCTCATCCAGATCGCCTGGCACGAGACCGAAGACGACGGAACAAAGACGCAGCGCATCGCCTTGATCGACCCGCTCGTCGTCGACGTCAGGGTTTTCGGCCGGGTCTTCGACACCGAAGCACTGTGCGTGATCCACGCTGCCCAGCAAGACCTCGATGTCATGATGCACTCCATTGGCTCGGTGCCGAGGCGGATGTTCGACACCCAACTCGCGGCCGGCTTCGTCGGGTACGGCACCCCCTCGCTGGTTGCGTTGCTGCAGGGAGAAATCAACATCACCCCGGCAAAGGGTGATCGCCTGACCGACTGGCTTCGTCGACCATTGACGGAGAACCAGTGCCAGTACGCAGCCGTCGACGTCGAGTACCTCCTTGAAGTTCACCAGCTTCTCGTGGCCAAGCTTGCCGAAGCAGGCCGGCTCGAATGGTCCGCCGATGCTTGTGAAGAACTACGCACGCGGCCCGTCAGCGGCGCGAACCCCGAAAACGCGTGGCTCCGCCTCAAAGACGCACGCTCACTCCGTCCGAGTTCGCGAGCCGTTGCACAAGCAATCGCAGCGTGGCGCGAACGGCGTGCCATGCGTGTCGATATCCCGGTGCGCCAGGTGTTGCCCGATCTCGCAATTCTTGGCATCTCACAACGCGGCCCGTCGTCGCTCAAGGAACTGAGCCAGGCCAGAGGCGTCGACGAACGTCATTCACGTGGCGGTATTGCCGAAGAGATCCTCGAAGCAGTCAAGATAGGTAAAGAGAACGATGCGCCCGAGGCGCCGAAGTCGCCCGATGACCTTGATCGCAACCTGCGTCCGGCGGTGACGCTCGTATCGGCGTGGGTCAGTCAGCTTGCCCACGACGAAAAGATCGACAGTGTGCTCCTCGGTACCCGCGGTGACATCGTGGCGTTCCTGCGCGGTGATGACGATGCCCGCCTTGCAAGCGGTTGGCGTGCAGCGATGCTCGGTGACGGCATCCGTGACCTCGTCGACGGCCGGGCAGGCTTGACTTTCGACGGCGAAGGCCGTCTGAAGCTGATCAGGGTCGATTGATCGTGCTGCGCAGCCGCGACCACAACCGATCGAACACTTCGATCGGGTCGGTTGCCCTGCTGCCGTAGGAATGGATCGGCCGGCGCTCGCCGACGGCTTGGTTGAAGATCACCCGCTGCGGGACCGCTGGTTTCCACACCGCACTCGCGCCAACGATCCGGGTCAGTTCCGCGATTCGACGTGCGGCCTCTGACGACACGGGTGGGACACGGTTGAGGATCACGCCTGACAGTTCAAGGTGCGGGTTGTGGTCATCCCACACGGTGTCGATTGCGTCGGCGACACCGCCGATGCCACGCAGGCCCAGCGCCGATGGCTCGACCACAACGAGTGCATGGCGCGCCGCAGCAAGTGCGTTGGTCGTGAGGTTGCCCAAAGACGGCGGGCAATCGATCAGTACGGCGTCGTAACGGTCGATGATGTCGACACTGAGGGCTTTGGCGAGGCGGCGGGCACGTTTCGCGTTGGGTACACCACTCTCGAGGCCCTGCAGGTCGGTTCCAGCGGGAACGACGTCGACGAACTCTGACCACCCAGACTGCTGGATCGCTCGGCTGATCGGCGTCTTGTCGAGGACATCGCTCGTTGTCACGTCAGCGGTGCCCGGATCGACCCCGAGAACCCAGGAACTCGACCCCTGCGGGTCGAGGTCGACGACGAGGACGCGGCGCCGTGCTGCACTGGCTGCCGATGCAAGGCCGAGTGTGACAGTTGTCTTTCCGACGCCTCCCTTTTGGTTCAAGACCGCAACTGTGCCCATTATTGGCAGATTACAGGTTCGTCCTGGTGCAAGCTGAGCTCGTGCCATGATTGCCCGCCGTAAACCCTGTACCGACCGGTATCATTAGGGTCATTGTCAAATTTCTAGTGTGGGAGCCCTGTCGTGAAGAAGGGTCGTCATCGCCGTTTCGAAGAGGCGAGAAAACTGAAGCAGTCCGGCCCGGGAGCGTTTGATCTCGGGTTTGGAGAGCGCAACCCGTCGCCGTCTCCGGACGATGCTGACTCGGGTGACGACGAGTACGCCGAGCTGGCAGCCAAGTATGGCGTCGAGTTCGACGACGAAGACGACGATCACGACGACTGAGCCCTGCCGGCGAAGTCGGGCAAGTCGCTGAAGTTGGTGGAGTTAGCGCCTGACGACGGGGTGCTCGAGCGGCACCCACTGGGGCCGCTCCATCAATTCGACCATTTGGTCGTAAATCGTCACGCCCACCAGTTCGACGATCTCGTCGCGGGCACTGAGGTACAGGGGCTGTTCTGCGACGAATGCTTCGGGCTCCTCGGTGCACCACCATCCGAAATCCTCGCCGCCTTCGCCCCAGTCACGCCGTTTCCATTCGCGTAGGCGTGAGGTGACGTGGCCTGATTCGTCTTCGGAATGTTCAAGCCGTAGTGGCACCTGCCAGCAGACTTGCGGCTTCCAGTCCATCATTCGTTCGTTGTTGTCGTCGGCAGCAATGTGTAACGCGCACCCGATTCCACCTTCGAAGCCTGGCCGGTTGAGGAAAATGCAGGCCTTCGTGCCGTCGTGTTCGACGAGCCGCGTCATCGTCGTGGGATTGCCCTCGCTGTCGGGGTCGCCGTCACGCAGGTAGCCCTTTTTGAGGGCCTTGGCGTGGAACTGCATGTGCTTTGGCTCGACACGAGGAAAGTAGGCCTCGACGTTCTTGACGTCGGCTTCGTCGACGAAGTGCGCTCCGAATGAGCAGCAGCCCTGCTGGAGTTCGGGGGCGGGTTCGTCGAGAATACCCTTGCAACCGCAACCAAAAATGCACATGTAATTCGATCGGAGGTATGTGGCGTCGAACACCCAGGTGCGGTGCTCGTCGGCATCGTCGAAGCTGATCCATTCGTGGACGTCAATGGGCACCCAGCGAATGTACCGGGGTCGGTAGGATGACGGGCGATATGACGACCCCTCCAGCTAACGCGATGACCGCTGACCAACTCCGTAATTCATTCCGCGACTATTTCGCGGCAAGGGACCACACGGTCGTCCAGTCAGCAAGCCTCATCCCACACGACCCGACCGTGTTGTTCAACGTGGCTGGCATGGTGCCGTTCAAGGACTACTTCGTCGGCAACGAAAAGCCACCCTTCCAGCGCGCCGTGAGCTCGCAGAAGTGTGCACGCGCCGGCGGCAAGCACAACGACCTCGACGAAGTGGGTCGCACCAAGCGTCACCTCGTGTTCTTCGAGATGATGGGCAACTTCAGCTTCGGCGACTACTTCAAGATTGACGCCATTCCGTATGCGTGGGACCTGATGACGTCGTCACGTGAGAGCGGCGGTTGGGGCTTTGACGGTGACAAGCTGTGGATCACGGTCCACGAGTCGGACGACGAAGCCGAGCAGATCTGGCACGAACAGGTCGGTGTGCCAATGGAGCGCATTCAGCGACTCGGCGACAAAGACAATTACTGGCAGATGGGCGATGTTGGCCCATGCGGACCGTGCAGCGAGATCCACATCGACCGAGGCGCCGAGTTTGGCCCCGATGGTGGCCCGCTTGGTGATCCAGCCGGCGACCGGTTCATGGAGATCTGGAACCTGGTCTTTATGCAGTTCAACCAGGACGCGAATGGCAACCGCACACCACTGCCGACACCGTCGATTGATACGGGTGCAGGGCTCGAGCGCATCTTGGCGCTGATGCAGGGTGTTGACTCCGTCTGGGAAACCGACTTGATGCGACCTCTCATCGACGAGGCGTGCTCGATCACGGGCCACAGCTACAAGGTGGGCGACTACGACGACCGTGCGAGCTTTGCGATGCGCGTCCTGGCCGAGCACGCCCGCTCGGCAACGATGCTCGTCAACGACGGCGTCTTCCCTTCCAACGAGGCGCGCGGCTACGTGCTGCGCCGCATCATCCGTCGCGCCGTACGGTTTGCCTACCTGCTCGGCACCGACAAGCTCGTCATGCCGAACCTGGTCGCCGTGGCCGGCCATGTCATGGGCGACGCCTACCCCGACGTCACCAAGAACATGAGCTTCATCACCGACGAGATTGGTAAAGAAGAAGAGCGCTTCCGGCACACCCTCAAGAACGGCTTGGCCATTCTCGACGGTGAGCTGAACGACGACGCCGAGAAGCTCTCGGGCGCCACAGCCTTCCTGCTGCACGACACGTACGGCTTCCCGCTTGAGCTCACGCAGGAGATCGCGAGTGAGCGTGAGATTGCCGTTGATCTCGACGAGTTCAACGCGTCGATGACCGAGCAGCGCGAGAGGGCCAAAGCAGCGCGCAAGGGCGGCGTCGATGTCGAGGCCATGGACGCGTATCGCGAGGTCCTTGACCAATTTAGTACGACGAACTTCGTGGGCTACACCGACGACTTCGCCGACAGCCGGGTACTCGCGATCCTCGATGGCCCTGACGATGATGACGGCAACCCGACGGTCGAGATCTTTCTCGATACATCGCCGTTCTATGCAGAGTCGGGCGGCCAAGTCGGTGACACAGGCTCAATCACCACTGATACCGGTTCCGCCACGGTGCTCGACTGCACGTTTGCGCTGCCGAACCTGCGTCGTCACAGCGCCCGAATCACCGAAGGCATCGTCATTGCGGGACAGGCCTGCACTGCCTCGATCGACGTGCTCCGCCGCGATGCGATCCGCCGCAACCACACCGCCACGCACCTCTTGCATTACGCGTTGCGCCACGTCCTGGGCGAGCACGTCAAACAGGCTGGTTCGATGGTCGGTCCCGACCGTCTCCGGTTCGACTTCTCGCATTACGACGCAGTCACCCCTACACAGATTAAGCAGATCGAGGACATCGCCAACCACGAAACGCTCGGCAACATGCCCACTCGGATCTTCGAAACTACGAAAGACGAAGCTGAAGCGCTCGGCGCCATAGCGTTCTTTGGTGACAAGTACGGCGACATGGTCCGTGTGCTTGAAGCCGGCTCAACTATCGAGTTGTGTGGCGGTACTCACGTACGGGCCACTGGCGATATCGGCACGGTGAAAGTTGTGAGCGAGTCGTCAATTGGCTCCAATCTGCGTCGTATCGAGGCAGTCACTGGCGACGCCAGTGTTGCACTGCTGCAGCGCGACGAAGCCATGATTGCCGATGCCGCACAGCTCCTCGGTACCCAGTCCGACGATCTCGTCGGTGGCGTCCAGCGCAAGATCGACGAAGTCAAAGACCTCCAGGACCAGATCAAAACGCTCCGGTCGCAGCTCGCTGCAGGTCGGGCCGAAGAGCTGGCCGAGATTGCTGTCGAAGGCGTGGTCGTCACGCAGGTCGACGGCCTCGCACCCGGCGACATGCGCGAACTCGCCATAGCCGTACGCCAGCGCGAGGGCATCAAAGTCGTCGTGTTGATCGGTGAAACCGACACCGGCGGCGTGGCACTCGTCGCTGCCGTGCAGCCCGGCAACAGCAAGCCGGCTTCGCTTTTGATCAAAGATGCAGCCAAAGCAGTTGGCGGCGGTGGGGGCGGAAAGGGCGACATCGCCACGGCTGGCGGCAAAGATCCGTCAGGTATTCCCGCCGCACTCGGCATCGCGGCTGAGGCCGTGGGTCAGGTGCTGTGACTCGAATCCCCGGCGTTCGGGCGCTTGGCGTCGACTTAGGTTCCAAGCGCGTCGGAATTGCCGTGAGCGACACCTCCGGCACGATTGCTTCGGCGTTGACCACCGTGCATCGCTCGAAATCGCGCCGCCACGACCATGGCGAAATTAAGAAGCTGGTCAAGGACGAAGAGTGCGAGCTCGTCGTTGTCGGGTTGCCGCTTTCGCTTGATGGCAGTGTCGGACCTGCAGCCAGAGCTGCCACCAAGGAGGCTGAGCAGTTAGCTACCGTGGTTGGGGTGCCCGTGGAGATGTATGACGAGCGATTCACTACGGTGACTGCCGAAGCAGCGATGCGCGAGGCGGGCCTCAGTGGACAGCGCCAGCGGCTGATTGTTGACAAGATGGCGGCTGCGGTGATGTTGCAGGCATGGCTCGATCATCGGCGCAACACCTGGGGAGCGTCGTGACTCAGCTCGATCCGCTGCTTCCTGAGGCGCACGTCAACGTCGATGACCACCCAGCCATGGATTGGCCAACCGACCCGTGGGACGCCACCGACCAAACCGGCTCGGTCGAGCGCTTGCGCCGCCAGACCCGACCCATCAAGTGGGTTGTCTACACATCGATGGTCCTCGTGACTGCAGTAGTTCTGATTGCCGGCGCAATCGGCTGGTGGTACCTCGGCAAGATCAACCCGCAAGGCGACCCCAGCGCGCTGCAGAGCTTCACGGTCCCTGAAGGCGCCGATTTCGACGACGTGACCGAGCTGCTGTTTGAAGATGGGTACATCTCCGACGTGGGTGTCTGGGAGCGGTACGTGGGCGACGAGCCGGTCGACATTGTCCCTGGCTTTTATCAACTCCGCCTGAACGACCATATGGGCAACGTGCTCGCACGGCTGCGCATTCCACCGGCCCAGACCAGCACCAGCGTGACCTTTCCCGAGGGCTTCACGATCGCGCGCATGGCACGCCGTGCCGACGCCGTGATCGAGCGGATGGACGAAGCCGAGTTCATCGCTGCAGCCGAAAATCCGTCGGTTTTCGCCAAGTGGCTGCCGCCGGGCACGAATACGCTCGAAGGGCTGCTCTTCCCCGACACATACTCCGTGTCGAATGCCGATACCGAGGCCCAGCTCCTCGACCGGATGATCGCTTTGATGGAACGCGTCGGCGAGCAGGAAGATCTCGAAGCTAAAGCTCGCCAGCTTGGCTACACGCCGTACGAAGTGTTGATCGTGGCATCGCTGATCGAACGTGAAGCAGCCGTCGCTGTCGATCGGGCGAAGATTTCGCGCGTCATCCTCAACCGAAGGTCCGTGGACATGAATCTCGAAATTGATGCGTCGGTCTACTACGGACGGGACCGCAGTGGCGTCGATCCTGACCTTGCATTCTCTGCGCTCCGCCAGATCGACACGCCGTGGAACACGTACCTCCGAAACGGGCTGCCGGCAACGCCAATCGCCAACCCTGGACGCGCCTCGATCAGGGCAGCACTGAACCCGGCACCAAACCCGGCACCAGGCGACCCGATCTGTGTCGACCTGCCAAACCCATCAGAATGTTTCTACTTCTTTTACGTGCTCGCGAATGAAGACGGTGGACATGCGTTCGCGGCCACGTTCGAGCAGCACGAAGCCAACATCCGCGAGTTCGCGGGGATCGAGTTCGGTGGGGGATGAGCGCATCACGGATCGCCGCGGTCATTGGATCACCGGTGGCGCACAGCCTGTCGCCAGCCATCCACCAGGCCGCCTTCGATGCGGCAGGTGTCAACTGGACATATACCGCCTTTGACATCACCGATGCAGCAGCGGCACTGTCGGCAATGCGCCTTCTCGGGATCGCTGGCCTGTCGGTCACGATGCCACTCAAGGAAGATGTCGCACGGGCGGTCGATCGCCTCGATCCGGCAGCGCGAGCACTGCATTCGGTCAACACCGTCAGCTGGGATGGCGACGAACTCGTTGGATCCAGCACCGACGGTGCCGGGTTCGTGGCCTCACTTGCAGCAGCCGGAGTCGAGGTCGATGGAGCTCAGATTTCGGTGATCGGGGCTGGGGGTGCGGCACGATCGGTGATT
>CALAHA010000074.1 GCA_937891565.1 uncultured Ilumatobacter sp.
GACTTGCGGTTGGAGTGCATTGGTGTAGCCGTACTGCCCGAACGGCAGGCCGGTTTGCGTGCCGATCCGCTC
The DNA here is from genome assembly GCA_937891565.1 of uncultured Ilumatobacter sp. GTDB lineage: Bacteria > Actinomycetota > Acidimicrobiia > Acidimicrobiales > Ilumatobacteraceae > Ilumatobacter_A. The sequence continues at coordinate 73 of CALAHA010000074.1, forward strand.
GATAGCTGTGGTGGTGACGGCAGTGATCGCACCTGCTGCACCGGCACGTCGGCCACCCCAGGTCCGCACGGCGTTTGCCGTGGTGTTGACGAACATCCCGGTCACGACCACCGACGACAAAATCTTGCGCGCGAGGCTGCGCTGAGCGAGCAGCGGTGTGGCGATCATCCCGGCCATCGTTGCCAACCCCGCAACCGCGCTCACCCGATCGACCGGCTTCATCTCCAGCACCCCAGCCGACACCCCGCCACGAAAACCGCGCCCTGGTTTTGTGTGAGCGATTGAGGCAACAGACGCCGGAACGGCTCACACGAAAACCGTGCCCTGGTTTTGTGTGAGCGATTGAGGCAACAGACGCTGGAATTGCTCACACTCATCACCGGAGCATCTTGGCGACCATCGCCGCCTTCTCGGTGGTCGTTATGCTTGCTCGTGACGTAAACACGTCGTACTCGTTTGCCTCGATTTTGCCCAGAATGCGTGAGTACAGGGTGTTCGCAGCCTGCACACACTTGGCAGATCGGTCGGGCAGCATCGCGATGCCGACGTCGGACGATCGGTACAGCTCGCGACAGCGGTTGATCTCGAATTTCATCAGAGCAATGAACTCTGGAGACATTCGGCGCTCGCTGAGGTCAACGCCGAAGCGGCGGCTGTCTTCGAGCGGCACGTACTGGCGGCCTCGATCGAGGTCCTCATCGATGTCGCGCAAGAAGTTTGTCAGCTGGAACGCATTGCCGAGGTCGCGGGCATGCGGCAGTGCCGTGGCGTAGTCGGTGGGTTCGAGGATCGGCAGCATCATCTCGCCGATAACCGCCGCCGAGCCGTCCATGTAGACGAGCAGGTCGTCCCACGTTTCGTACGACTCAATGGTGAGGTCCATCGTCATGGAACTGAGGAAGCGTCGGAATGCTGTCTTGTCGATGTCGAAGGCCCGGACCGTGTGGACGACCGCCTTCAGGACGGGATCTTCGGATCGGCCGACTTCGAGGTCGGCAAAGAACCGGTCACCGAAGTCTTTGAGGGCTGCAGCGCGCACCTCGGTCGGGACGTCGCGTCCCCCCTGCGAGGGAATCTCGTCCACGATGTCATCGGCGTACCGAGCGAATGCGTAGAGCGCATGAACGTGGTGCTGCTTAATTCTCGGCAACACCTTGGTCGACCAGTAGTAGGTGGTGCCATGGCGCTTATTGAAGTCGCGGCACAACGTGTAGCTCTCGTCGAGTGTGACGGCCCCGGTCGGCAACAGATGCGTCGTTGGAGTTGGTGGTGTTCGCTGGAACGGATTGCGCATCAGAACAAGAGCGTAGAAGTTGCGAAAGGGGTCTGACCCCATTGGCAACTATTTGCGCTTGGCGTATTCGTCGACGCGCTCGGCTGCGAGCTTGCCAGAGACGAGGACCATGGGGACGCCAACACCCGGCAGCGTGGAGCTGCCAACGAAGACGAGGCCTGGAATCTTTTTGGTGACGTTGTTCGGCCGGAACGGCCCGGTCTGGAAGAAGGTGTGGGCCAGTGCGAAGGGCGTGCCCTGCTCCATGCCCATGCGTTCCCAATCCTGCGGGTCATAGACCTCTTCGAGCACGACGTCGGTCGGGTAGCCGAGGCTGGCCACCTTGTTCTGCAGCGATTCGACGATCGTGTCTCGCTCTTTTGACCAGTCGATTTTTCCGCTCAAGTTCGGGGTGGGTTCGAGAACGTACAGGTTGTTGTGGCCGGGAGGAGCGAGCGTCGGATC
>CALAHA010000075.1 GCA_937891565.1 uncultured Ilumatobacter sp.
CGACCCAGGCCGTCGACGTGAGCACGAGCCGACGAACGCGATCAGGGAATCGGCTGGCCAGGTCGACGGCGATGACACCGCCGGTGTGGTGACCCATCACGTCGACGCAATCGAGCCCGAGTGCGTCGAGCAGCGCGAGCGCGCCGTCGGCATAGACCTCGATGGAGGCGTCGTCGGGAGGTGGCGCCGAGCGCCCCATGCCCAACGTGTCCATCGCGATCACGCGGGCATGGGGAGCGAGCAGCGGCAACAGTTCGCGGTACTCGTCCCACGAGCGCGGCGTTTGATGCAGGCACAGCAACGGCGGCCCGTCGCCTGACTCGGCATAGTGCACCTGCCCGAAGCGGGTGTCGGCGTAGCCGAAGCGGATCACGATGATCCGACCGTCATGAGTGCTGCTGGAGGAACTCGATGCTCATCGGGTTGTAGAGGTCAGCCTGCTCGTGCTGCGGCCAGTGGCCACACTGTCCGAGCAGTTCGAGGCGCGACCCCGCGATGTCCTCGTGCATCGCGTTCGCCTCGGGAACCTCGCCGAACGGGTTCTCGTTGCCCCACACCACCAGTGTCGGCACGGTGATCGAGTGGAGTCGCTCGGGACGCATCAAGTTGCGTTGACGGATCTCCATGTTCTGCAGACACAGCAGGTTGGGGAGGTTCGCCACGAAGTCGTCCGCGTGATAGATCGCGTGGCGGATCTCGACCAACTCGTCGCTGACGTCCTTCTCGCCGTCGTACATCAACAGGTGGAGGCGGGCGCGCGTGAAGTCGATGTCGTCGTCCATCACGGCCTTGGTCGTGGAGTTCTTGATGCGCTCCATGATCTCCGGGTTGGCTTTGGTGCCACCCGCGGCAACCATCTGGAGGCTCTTCACCCGCTCGGGCTGTTCACTCGCCAGCCAGCCAGCGACCCACCCGCCGAGCGACTCCCCGACGAAGTGTGCTGATTCGATTCCCTGTGCATCGAGGTACGCCACGAGGTGTTCGACATAACGCGGGATCTCGTACTGGTAGTCCGGCTTGCCGGTGTAGCCGTGGCCGAGCATGTCGATCGCATGACACTGGAAGCCGGCGTTGACGTGCGGCACGAAATTTCGGCTGAACGCCTCAAGATGGCCGGAGGTGCCGTGCAGGAAGATGACGGGCTGGCCGTCATCGGGGCCGGCGATCAATGCTCGGGTGGCGATACCTCCGGCGTCGACGGAGTCGAGTCGAAAGGCGATACCGGTCAGGTCGGTCCAGATGGTCACGTGTTGTCTCCTTGGGTGGTTGCGTCAGATTCGGGTTCGATGACTGCAACGGCCATGCCGGTCAGCCATTCGGGCATCGGTGAGTAGGCAATGCGATGGCCGGGCGCGTGGCGGCACGCAGCGGCCATTGCCAACCAGGCCCGGGCTTCGTTGCCCCCGTTGCCCGCTGCTGCGACAAGCGCATCGCCTCGATAGCGGGCGGCGAAGGTGGCGAGTTCGCCTGCTTCGAGGGCGTCGAGCATCTCGTTGTCGAAGTCGGTGTTGAGTTGCGGTCGGGCGCCCACGACGATCGGGCGACGGCGCTCCTCGAAGTCCTTCCAACGGCCACGGCCCTTTCGGAACGATTCGGCCAGGAATTCTTCGTCGTCACCCTCGGGTGTCCGCCAGTCGGGGAAGGGAATTTGGTGCGAGAGCCCACCGGTTCCGATCACGGCGACCCGGCGCTCCCCCGGAAGCTCACCCACCGAGTCGGCGATTGCATCACCGAGTGCGAGGCATCGGTCGAGTGAAGGCAGCGGCGGCCCGAACGAGTTGATCACGATCGGCACGACGGGCACGCCGTCTGGAACGAGGTATTGGATTGCATGTGTGATGCCGTGATCAACCTGGAGTTCGGTCGAGAACGCGGGGTCGAAGTCTCGGTCGAGCAGGCTTTGGCAGAGCGCGAGCGCAGCGGGGCTGTCGATGGTTTGCGGGCCGCTCGGTGTGCCGTGCTCGCCTGCACCGATGACCGCGTCGACGCCGATGGTGAACGCCGGCATCAAGTCGAGCCAGAAACCGCGGAAGTGATTCGAGCCGAAGATGATCACCAGGTCGGGTGCGGCCATCGTGAGCCGCTGTTTGGCCTCCGCCAGACCGTCCCGGAACGAGTGGGCGCGGTCGAGATGGTCGACGGCGTCCCAGCGCGTGTTCATCAGAGTCGTGTGCGACGCCCCGACCCCGAAAATCACGCTGCTCGATGTTTCGGTCATGACGCGACTCCACACACATCGACGGCAATTCGGATCAGCAGGCGAGTGAGTCGTTCCATGTCGTCAACGTCGACCGCGTTCATCCCGAGCTGGAAGTCGATCTCCTGGTCGGGCATTCGCGCAGGCGCGACCTTGGGCAGGCCGACGCGGGCGGTCGGCACGCCCATCGCACGCAAGATATTCGCATCGGTCGCCCCAGAGAGGCCCAGTATCGGTTGGTGGGGGCGTCCGTTGACATCTTCCCAACACCGAATCGAGGACATGATGATCGGCTCGTCGGGGTTGGTGGTCGTCCCGGGGATCGCCACGGTCTGTCGCCATGACACGTCGGCGTTGATCTCGGCGGCGAGCCGGTCGACCTCGGCTCCGAATGCAGCGGCTGCCTCGTCGGGCGATGTGCGCGGGCTGATCCTCAGGTCGACCCAGAAACGGCACACCGCGGTGGTGAATGCCGGCATGTGCGGCCAGCCACCATCGATCGCAGCGACGACGCCCTGCGGTGCAACGAGGCCGGTGCGATGCTGGTCTGCCCAGGTCGGAAACCAACGCTCAAGACCTGCAACCAGGTGGCCGGCGTCGGCGATCGCGTTGCGATACGGCAGGAGGTGTCGGCTGCCGACGTAGGTGTGGCTGCCACGAACCTCGACTTCGAACCACGTGAGCCCGACTTCCTCCCAGGAGACCGCCCAGCCGGTTTTCGCAATCACCGCGCAGTCAGGGCGCAGTGCCTCGACCAGTGCCGCGCAGCCGACACCATGCCCATCGGGAAGGTCGCAGCGACGGCCGTTGGTCGGCATACCACCGGCGCCGAACCCGATGAGGAGGTCACCGGCGAGTGGGGCACCGGTGGCAGCGAGGGCCGCCGCCGCGGCGACGATGCATGCGCCGTGCCCTTTGGGGTTCTGTGCACCGAGGCCGATCACCACGTCGTCGCGGACTGCTGCCTCCGCGCGCATATCGGCACGCAGTTCGGAGCCGGCCCACGGCAGATCATCGGCCTCGTGACCGACGGTGACGGTGTCGATTGGCGCGTACATGAGCAGCGAGGTCCCGTCGCCGACACTCGGCCAGCAACCGTGCGCGTTGGCCATGTCGCCGGCAGCAGCCTCAGGCGCGTCCAGCCGTTGGACCTGCCCGGACAGTCCGGCGGTCGCCAATTCGTCGGCGAGCGCCTGAGCAAGCGGCCCCTCTCCCCCGGTCGGCGATGCGATGTCGACCATCATCGAACACAGATCGACCAGGCGGGTGCGTGAGACCGCGGCGTCGGCCGCAGCGATCACGCCGGCGGCGTCAGGCATCCGGTGTGCCAACCCAGGTGCCCGTGGTCTTCGTCAGCACGTGCACCAACTGCTTGCGCAGCAGGACCGCCACGGCACCGATTGCAAACATCGCGACGAGTTTGTTCATCGTGGACGCTCCGATTCCTTCTGATCGAGGAAACCCGACACGACCGAGTGGTAGTGCTGGGGACGTTCTTCTTGGAGGTGATGCGACGCCTTGTCCATCACGTAGAGCTGGCCGTGTTCGATCATGCGGGCGAGCATCAACGGGTAGTCCGGGGTGAGGAAGTCGTCGTACATCCCCCACGCGAACAACACCGGGCACTGGATCCGCCCGAGTTCGGCGGTCATGTCCTGCCAGTCACCGCGGGGGCTGTCCGAGCGGGCGGCCAGTTCGACTTCGTCGGGGTCGATCGATTGTTCGAAGCGCATCGTGACCGTCGCGTCGGGAATCTCGTCGGCGTCGTACCACTCGAGGTCGGCCATCAGCTCGCGCATCTTCTCCCACGTCGGACCCTCCGGCCCTCCGAAGTATCGATCGCGCGCCTTGCGGCCGCGACGGGAGCCTTCGGGCAAGGGAGCGAGCGGGCCGTAGAACACCGGCATCGACCCGGTGACGACCAGCGAGCGCGTCCGCTCCGGGTGGTTGGCTGCGAGGTTGAGCGCAATGGTGCCACCCCAGCTGTTGCAGACGAAGTCGGCACGCTCGATGCCGAGCGCGTCCATCAGGTCACAGATGGTCGAGGAGTGGAAGTCCCACATCGGGCCGCTGATCATGCACTTCTCGGACTTGCCGTATTGCAGGAGGTCGACGAGATAACACGTGCGGTCAGCAGCGAAAAGCGAAGCGACCGGACCGAAGTCGCTCCAGGCCGTGCAGCCCGGCCCACCACCGTGCAGGAAGAAGGTCGGTGGGCCGTTACTCACGCCCATCTCGATGACGTGATAGCCGAGCCCGCCGGCGTCGACCATGCGGCCCGCCGGTTCGGGTTGGATGTCGTGGGGCATTAGTCGTGATCTCCTGGAGCTTCGCTGGCGGGGGTCACCGAGTCGCCGGTGGCGACGTAGGCATCGTCGAAAGGATTGCCCTCCTCGATCATCCGGCGCCATTCGAGCAGCGAGATGTCAGGTCGGTAGAGCCGCTCGGGCGGCGCGTCGGTCGCTTCGACCATCCAGCCGTCCTGACCTGAGAAGTTGCCGTGGAAGAGCCAGCGGATGCCGCCGAGATACTTGGCGAAGAAACCCGCCTTGGCGAGCCCGGTCTTGAACTGCACCATCACGCCGACGTACTTCATGCGACCGTCTTCGATCGGCACGTAGAACTCGTAGTGGAAGAACTGCGGGTACGCGATGCGCAGGACACCCGGCATGCTCAGCGACGCGAAGCCGGGGAGGTCTTGGCTGACGATGTACGGATCGTTCTTCTTTGCTCCGCCGGTGTTACCGAGCATCTTGCCCTGCTGCTGCATCGGCTTCTTCTTCCACCACCGGTAGTTGGTCCACCGACCGAGACCCGGGAACTCGGCGTCCCAGTGGCGCTCGTCTTCGATGCGGTAGATCCAGCGGCCGTGACGTTCGATGTGGACGACGTTCCAGGTCGGCATCGTCTTGAAGATCCGCCAGTAGGAGGTGCGGTGGAGATACTTCGCGTGCCCTTCGTCGAAGCCGTTCTCGGCATACAGCCGCCAGTCGCCATTGCGATCTTCGATTCGTCCACCGACCGCGTAGGTCGGCGGGTCGCACAGTTCCTCGGGGAGTTGCTCGCGAAGCGGGTGCGGTTCGCGGTCGCCGATGAAGACCCATACCAGGCCAACCGCCTCGTCGACGGGGTACGTCTCGACTTTGACCTTGCCGCACATCGGCGAGTCGGGTCCGTCGGTGATGACCGCCACCAACTCACCATCGGCGAGGTCGAAGGTCCAGGCGTGGTACGGGCAGGTGATCGTGCCGGGGAACTCTTCCTTGCCCATCGACAGGGGCACGCCGCGGTGCGGGCAACGATCGTGGAGTCCGTAGGCCACGCCATCGGCACCACGCTGCAGGACCACGTCTTCTCCGCACACGCGAACCGCAGCAGGCTTGCGGCCGAGCTCGGCTGACCAGTACACCGGGTACCAGTAGTTGCGCAGGCCGTTGGCTGCGGCGTCGTACTCCGGCCACGACGACCAATCGGCGCGCCCTGTTGCCTTCTTGGCCGCGTCGCCCCGCTTGCGTCGGCCCATCACTGCGGCAACCCGATCGGCGGCACTTGCCCCGCCGACATCTACCGGCGTGTCCGTCGTCGTCTGCGAACTCGTCTCGTCGATCGTCATCGTGAACTCCCCATCAGACCGCCATTGTTGACTCCGGTCGATGATGGTGCCAGTCCATCGGTCCGCACAGTGGACCAACGTGAGCGTTGCGAGGCGTTCCCGCCTCGGCGCGTCACCGTTTCGCGGTACCTTCCGATCATGGCATCCGGGCACGGCCTCGACCA
>CALAHA010000076.1 GCA_937891565.1 uncultured Ilumatobacter sp.
CCATCTGGACGTTTGGGTCGGCATGGGGATCCCCGGGGTCGATCGACCGTGGCCACGGGTGACCGGCTCGGATGGAGTCGGGATCGTCGACGCCGTGGGGGATGGAGTCGATGACGTCTGGGTCGGTCGTCGGGTAATCATGAATGCGGCTCATGATTTGAATTCGGAGGATCGGTCGGACGGGAGACCGGCTGGAGAGCAATTTCATCTGGTCGGTGAGCAGTCGCCAGGAGCGATGGCCGAAGCCTTCGTCGTTCGAGTCACGAATGTGATGGATATCGGAGAGGCGGACCCGATCGAGGCGGCGGCCTTCGGCTTGACCCATCTCACCGCGTGGCGGATGCTCACGACGCGGGCGGGTGCTCGGGCTGGTGATTGGGTTCTCATTCCGGGCATCGGTGGTGGGGTGGCATTGGCCGCATTGGGAATCTGTCGATACCTCGGCTGCCGGACGATCGTGACCAGTCGGAGCGCCGAAAAACTCCAGCGTGCATCCGAACTCGGGGCATCGGTTGGCATCCTCGACGAAGGCAAAGACTGGAATCGGGCCGTTCGGGCTGCGACCGACGGCGCTGGGGTCGACATCTGCATCGACTCAATCGGAAAGGCCGTTCATCTCTCTTGCATGAAGTCGCTGGGACGTGGTGGCCGATTTGTGACCTGCGGTTGCACGAGCGGGCCAGGCGCCGAAACCGATCTCGCTCGGATCTTCTGGAATCAGCTTTCGATCCTTGGTTCGACCATGGGGGATATGCGCGAGTTTCAGGAGGTCGTCAGCCTGTTTCTGAAGGGGAGTCTTCAGCCGGTCGTTGACCGTGTCGTCACGCCGAGCGAGGTTCCAGAAGCCTACGCAGCCTTAGAGGCTGGAACGCAGTTCGGGAAGCTGGTGGTTGATTGGCGACCGTAAGTCGGCGCTTCGGGCAAGCAGCGTCGATCTTGGCCCCGTCCGAGATTAATATCGGACGTTCGCTCCATGCTTTATCGCTTTTTTTTGGGGTAGCAGGCCCTAAAACGCGAAAAGAAAATTGACACGGCGAAGCAGGACCTTAGTGTTCAATGTCGGCCGCTCTGATCTCATTCAGGGTGGGTCTTTAATCAATGAAGCCGGGTTCCTTAGCCTTGCTTGTAGATCTGTTTTTCGATTTCTTGGAGGATTCACGGATGCAATTCACGTTTATCAAGGCCAGTGCTGCAATTTCTGCAGTGGCCATCACTTCTGCGGCCCTGGCGGGCGGCGGAGACACCTACGAGGTCAGCTTCTCCGACGTTGGTTACTTCAATATTGCTACCGGTGGTATTGATCCGACGAGCCCGAATTACAACGGCCAAGGCGTCGCGGCCGATGCTGGCCGTTACTTCGCGAGCTTTGGCTGGTCAAACACCGTCCTCGACGTCTGCTGGAACACTGGTTCCGGCTACTCTTGCTGGGCCAGCGAGTGCAACTTCGCAATGACGATGAGCGATGGTACCGACACCGGCTTCTACAACGTCGGCGTTCCGATCGCCGTCGACACCGGCTCCGAAGTCGAAGGCGCTTGCGCCACCTATCCGCTTGACGGTACCGGCGCAGCCGGGCAGGCAGACTTTGCACCTTTCGCGTTCCAAGTTGACGCTGCTGGTGATGTTCAGGTCGCCGTCTACCAGGCCTGGGACGACGGCACCGGCCTTGCGGGTGGCACGGTCGTGACCGCTGACACCTTCTTCACCTTGGGTGGTGACGTTCCTGCGGCGTGTGCAGATGCCGACGGTAGCTGTGGCGAAGTCCACAGTACCCCTGGCTGTACGGATATCTCCTGTTGTGCCGTCGTTTGCGATGCTGCTGCGGGTGGTGACCCGTTCTGCTGCGAAGTGAGTTGGGACTCGACTTGTGTTGATACGGCGATCGCCTTGTGTGGCATCTACATCTACACCTGCGATGCTCCCCAGTACGACAATGACTGTGCGACGTCGCCCTTGGCAATCGCACTCGGTACAGCAGTGCCGTTCAACACCACTGGTGCGAACACCGATGGTCCTGACGAAATTGGATGTGGCTCGGGCTACGAGGACTACCCGATCTGGTCCGACCTCTGGTACATGGTTGATTCGGTCGATGGTGGCATCATGACCGCCACGTGCTGCAACGTCGCCGACTTCGATACGAAGATCGCCGTCTACAACGCCGGTGCCATCGGATCGACGTTCGATCCGGCCAACCTTCCGAGTGCGTTCATTATCTGCAACGAAGATTGCGATGATCCTACGTTCTACAGTTCAGAAGCGCTCACGGCCGTTGATGCAGGTACCCAATACCTCATCCGCGTTGGTGGCTATCAACAGGCCACGGGTACTGGTGATCTCACGGTGAGCATCGAAGGGGCCGAGCCTCCGATCCCGCCCCAGACCTGCGATACGCCTGGTCCGGATATGTTCACTCAGAGCACGACTGATGTCATGAACGCTGGTGGCGTGGCTTGTGCTGCTGGTGGTATCACCACGGAGAACAACTACTGCCGCGTCTACACGGCTGCTGACATGGGGAACGACGTGTTCACCATCGACTGCATTCGATTCGGCATGACCAACCCTGGGTCTTACATCGCCGCTGGAATCAACATCCTCAAGTCGCCGAGCGGAAGCCCGGCTCCCTACGCGGACCTTGAAGTCTTGGCGACGAATGCCTTTGGTCTCTACACCACCGTTGAGAATGAGTACGTCACGGTCTCCTTCGCTGATGGTGTGAATGTCGATCTGTCTGACGGTTCGGCGCTGATTATCGAAGTTGCCATCCCGCAAGCCCTCGACGGCTTCGTCACCTTCGCCGGTGGTACGGGTGCCGACGTTTCCAGCGGAACGACGTACATCCGATCTGGCCCCTGTGGTATCGCGGAGTACATCCCCAACGGCGACATTGGCTTCGACCTTGAGTGGTTCGTCTTCACTGACGGTACCGCTGGTGGTGGTCAGCCTGACTGCCCCGGAGACTTCAACGACGACGGTATGGTCGACGGTGCTGACTTTGGTTACATCCTCGCTGCTTGGGGAACTTGTGGCGGCTGCCCCGAGGATCTCAACGGTGACGGTGAAGTGAACGGTGCCGACGTCGGTCTCGTTCTCTCGGTCTGGGGCGCTTGTCCCTGATCGCTGCTGAAGTTCGGCCATCAAGGCCGGAATCCATCTGATCACAAAGCCCCGCCGGTTCCTTATCCAGGACCGGCGGGGCTGTTTTTTGGGGAATGAGGAATGATGCCCCAGTGGGTGCTCTCCGTGCGAAGAAGGCTATGAGATGGCCTCATGCCGTTTTCGAAGCAATTTCAAGTTTTTATCGGCTCTTTCTGATTCGCGCCGTTCTCCAATGCAGACGTCCAAGAATTGTTGCCGAAACAAACCCGGATCACAATTTCCGAGTTGTCCGAGATTTTTTTGATTGAAAATCAAAATGATGGGTTAATCTAAGACTGCAATAATCTACGAATGTTGACTGGCTCGTGCCATCTCGACTTCGGTCCCAAAAAGTTCTCAGGAGGAACATCAGATGCAGTCTAGATTCATCAAGGCCACAGCCGCCATTTCGGCCGTTGCAGCCACTTCGGTCGCCCTGGCGGGCGCTGGAGACACCTACGAGGTGAGCTTCTCCGACGTTGGTTACTTCACTATTGCCTCCGGTGGTATTGATCCAGCCAGTCCCAATTACAACGGTCAGAGCGTCACGGCCGAAGCCGGGCGCTACTTCGCCAGCTTTGGCTGGTCGAACACCGTTCTTAATGTTTGTTGGAACGCTGGTTCTGGCTACTCCTGCTGGGCCAGCGAGTGCAACTTCACCATGACAATGAGCGACGGTACCGAGACGCTCTACTACGGCGTCGGCGTGCCGATCGGCGACAATACGGGTTCTGATATTGAAGGCGATTGCGCCGTCTACCCGCTCGATGGTGGTGGCGCGGCCGGCCAGACTGATTTTGCGCCCTTCACGTTTGAAGTCGGCGAAGCTGGCAGCGTTGATATTGCCGTCTACCAGGCTTGGGACGACGGCACCGGCCTTGCGGCTGGCCAAGTCGTGAGCGCTGACACCTTCTTCACCTTGGGTGGTGAAGTTCCTGCGGCGTGTGCAGATGCCGACGGTTCCTGTGCCGAAGTCCACGGTACCCCGGGCTGTACGGATATCTCCTGTTGTGCCGTCGTCTGTGATCCTGCCTCTGGCGGCGACCCGTTCTGCTGCGAAGTGAGTTGGGACTCGACTTGTGTTGACACGGCGATCGCCTTGTGTGGCATCTACATCTACACCTGCGATGCTCCCGCCTACGCCAACGACTGTGCAGATAGCCCATCGTTGATCGGTAATGGCGAGCGAATTGGTTACTCAACCCTCGATGCCAACTACGATGGGCCAATCATTACCTGTGCTGCAGGTGGTGCTGCCAACGTCTGGTTCTTGGTTGAAATCGACGATGCGGTTGATCAGCTTCTGAGTGCCACGACCTGTAACGATGCTGACTACGACACAGCCCTCACCCTCTGGGATGGTGGCCCGATCGGTTCTGACATTGATCTTACGAATCTTCCAAATCTGGAAGTCGCTTGTAACGATGATGGTGGCGGTTGCCCCGGCTACCAGTCACTCCTCACTGCGAACGTGACTGCCGGCAACCAGTATCTCATCAGTGTTTCTGGTTGGCAGGAGTCAGTGGGTTCTGGTGGCCTGACCGTCAGCTGGGAAACCCCTGACCCCCCGTTGCCGCCCTACACCTGCGATACGCCTGGTCCTGACACCTTCACCCAGAACAACACCGATGTGTTGACTGCTGGTGGCGTGGCGTGTGCTGGTGGTACCACCACAGAGAACGCGTACTGCCGCGTCTACAGCGCTGAGAACATGGGCAACGACATGTTCACCATCGACTGCATCCGATTCGGCGTCACGAACCCCGGTTCGTACATCGAAGGTGTCGTCAACGTATTCAAGTCCGCCAACGGCACTCCTGCTCCCTACGCGGACCTGGAACTGCTTGGCACGGCTCCTTACGGTTTCTACACCACGGATGGCTTGGAATACACTGTTGTTTCGTTCGCTGACGGCGTCAGCGTCGATCTGAGCGATGGTTCCGCCCTCGTGGTCGAGTTTGCCTACGACGCTTCGCCCGATGGTTTCGTCACCTTTGGTGGTGGTACTGCAGTCGACATCACGAATGGTACGACCTACCTCCGGTCTGATTCGTGCGGCATCCCCGAGTACATCACGGTCGGCTCGATCGGTTTCGATCTCGAGTGGTTCGTCTATGTCGACGGTACCGCTGGTGGTGGTCAGCCTGACTGCCCCGGAGACTTCAACGGCGACGGTATGGTCGACGGTGCTGACTTCGGTTACATCCTCGCTGCTTGGGGAACTTGTGGCGGCTGCGCCGAGGATCTCAATGGCGACGGTGAAGTGAACGGTGCCGACGTCGGTCTCGTTCTCTCGGTCTGGGGCGCTT
>CALAHA010000077.1 GCA_937891565.1 uncultured Ilumatobacter sp.
GCCTGGACGGCGAACAGCGGCACGACGCCGTGGATCGAGTCGAGCCCCTGGCTCGCTGCTGAAGCGAATGCGCCTCCCCCGACCTGAACGAAGAGTCGATCGATGCGTTCGCCGGGGAACTGCGTGCCAATCTCCCATCCGAGCGTTCGGCCACCATCGAGACAGAGCGCGTTTTCTGGCCCCTGCACGGTGAACGGGACAGCGCCGGCGGCGACCGCGTCACGGAATCGGAGCATTGCCGGGTCGCCCGGCGGGTCGTCGTCACGCCGTTCACTGCGGTGAACCCGCGCTCCAAGCGCATCGAGGCGATCACCGAAACCATTACTCATCCAGGTCGGGACGTACACGTCGATCGGCCAGTCAGCGGCCTTTGCCAAGGTGGCTGCAGCCAACGCTGCATTTCCGCACGATGCAATTGCCAGCGGTGGCCGTTCGGTGAGGTGCCCCAACCGCTCGGCAGCGCGCAGGTGCAGCAAGATCGAGAACAGGAATCGGGCCTTCTGGCTGCCTCCCACTCCCCCGGTTTCGTCTTTCACCCAAACGCCGCCTTGCGCGGCCATTCCCAGATCGTCAGACAGAACCGCTGAACGTTCGAAGGGTGTCACGACAAAGGTTGCACCGTCGACCGCTTCGATCGCTGCGTTGAGTTCGCCGATAAGCGCAGCTCGGTCGTCGGCCGACATGCCGTGGGCATTGGCGTATGCCGCCCAAGCCAGGTGCAGGTCGGCTGCGACGAATATCGAGTCGCTATCGCCAAGTTTGACGGGCTCGACGTCATGCACGATTTGCAAGACATGACGCGGGTCGTCCGGCGACGCTTTCGGACATCTGAACGGCAACGGTGTCGAGACGGGAAGCTCGGCGCTACATGCGGCGCAACGCCAGCCCGTGACGTTCATGAGTAGCTCAGGTGCCGTCGGTGACGCGGGCGTTGAAGTCGTCGATCATGCCGTCCCAGATGCCGGTGTAGCGACGAAGGCCACGCCAGAAATCTTGCGACCTGCGAGCCTCAAACAGGTCGAACGGAGTGCCCTGCTGCTCGACCCACGTGTAGTACCCGAGGTTGAAGAGACGGCGACGGTCGAGGTCGGTGCACTCGATCATGTTGTCGGTCGACGCAGCGTTGAGGTGTTCACCCACAGCAGTAGCAGCATCGGTCGTGGTGAACTCGTTGCCGTACTGGCGTTCGAGCAGCTTGGCCCGCTCGCTCGGGTAGAGCGCGGCGCCGTCGGTGGCTACGGTGATCAGGGCCTGGTTTTCGCCGAGGTTGAGCAACTTCGCAGTTTTAATCGCAGCGAGAACGTTCGCAATCGACGAGAACCCGAAGTGTTCGAGTTTGTCGACGAGGCTCTGCGACACGCCCATCGACTGTGCGAGGTAGGCACGCCCGGCTTCGGTGTTGAAAGTGAGATCCAGTTCGTCGGTCGCCTTGTCAGAGATACCAACGACGACATCGGTGTTCGCGATGTTGTGGATCAGTGGGATGTGCTTGTCGCCGATGCCCTGAATGTTGTGCTCGCCATAGCCGTTCTCGAGCATTGTCGGACATTCGAGTGCCTCGACGGCAACGATCTTTGCTCCGTACTCCTCTTTGAGCCGGTCGCCAGCGGCAATCGTGCCGGCCGAACCGGTGGCCGAGGTGAAGGCGGCGAGTTCGAGTTCACGTCCGACCAAGCCGTACTCGGCGCGCACGGTCTCAAAGACGTGGCCGAGTGCGCGGCCCGTGACGTTGTAGTGGCCGAGGTGGTTGCCGAATTCGGAGAACTGGTTGAGGATGAAGTTGCCCGGGTCTTTGGCCAGTTCGTTGCATGCGTCGTAGATCTCTTTGACGTTCGACTCGGTGCCACGAGTCTTGATCACGTCTTCTTCGGGGTTGGCGCACCACTCGTCGAGCCAGTCGAAGCGCTCTTGGCTCATGCCTTCGGGCAGGATTGCCACACCGCGGCTCGCCATGATTTTGGAGATTGCGATGCCGCCGCGGGCGTAGTTGCCAGTCGATGGCCACACAGCGCGGTGCACGGTCGGATCGAACTGGCCGGTGACGACACGAGGAGCGAAGCATGAGTAGGCGGCCAGCACCTTGTGGGCCGTGATCATCGGGAACCGATCGCCGAAGACAACGATGATCGGCGACGCGACGCCGGTCAGGGTCGAAGGGAGTACGACGTGCTCGGGTACGTCAACGCGATTGCCCTGCAGGTCGTTGTACCAGTGGCATCGCCAGAGGTTGCGGGCATCGGGGCCCTGCGGATCAGCGTCGCCGACTTTCTCATCGTGATCGAACGTCGACGGATCGGCCAGCTGAGCAAAGGTTGGCAGCGTGATGCCCTGCTCGCGGAATCGCTGGATGCTGTTGGCCAGCGCTTCTTCGTTGACCACTCGGTCAGCAAGGCCGAATTGGTTTTCGAGTGCGTTGGTCGTTGTGGGGTCAGTCATCGTCACTTTTACATTCTGTCAACTTTTGAGACGGGTACCCAACACCAGACCGCAAATCTCCACATTTCACGTGCGCTATCACCTTGCCCGTCTCTGAACGGGCGGTCGCTAGCTGCCTCCGTTGATGGACCCACAGTGAGAGTCGAGCCAGTCGGTGAGTGGCTGGGAGCCTTCCCACATCTCGCCAATGCGGGAACGTGGATGATCGGTTGGCTCGAGACCGATCACGACCCTCACCGTCGGCCTGGAAACGACCGACGTCAAGGTCACCCAACTCGTCCTGGCTTGGTTGCCCGTATGATCGCAGGGCGCCGACGTAGCCCAATTGGCAGAGGCACAGGCTTTAGGTGCCTGTCAGTGCGGGTTCGAGTCCCGCCGTCGGCACTAACCTCATCGAGTGAAGTTGGCCAGCATGGGGCGGGTGTTCGAGTTGCTCGGCTGGCTTGCCACGGCATCTGCTGGTGGTCTCCTGCTGACACAGGCCGTTGGCTGGAACGGGTCCACGCTGCTGGCCGCGCTGCATGCGTTGACGCCCTATGTTCTCGCTGTCACGGTCCCCGTCGCCGGTGTCGCCAACTGGCGAAAGCGGCACGGACTCGCGATCACCTCAAGCTTCGTTGGCCTCGGAGCGCTGCTCCTTGCGTGGCCGCTCGTGTTCGCCTACGACCTCCCCGCTCCTGACCCGAACGGCACCGAAATCTCAGTCGCTGCGGTCAACCTGCTTTTCTCGAATCCGGTGATCTCCGACGCAGCAGATGACCTGCTACTCCGCAACGCAGACGTAATCCTGTTCAGCGAGTACACCGTTCGGCATCAGTCTGCGCTGCGGGCGCATCGGGTCGCTGGGGCCTATCCCTACAAGGTCGAGCGCAACGGGTTGTACGCAAGCGGCATCGCGCTCTGGAGCAAGTATCCAATCGCCATCAATCAGCAGCCTCGGACGGCGCGTTCCACCCTCGACCTCTTCATCGACGGCCCCGATGAACCAATTCGAATCTTCGGTGTGCACCCACCGACGCCGATCTCCACCTTCGACGGGTGGATTGCCGACTTGGAGATCTTCGGCGAATTGGGGTCCGCTGCAACGGAACCGACGCTGATCGTCGGCGATTTCAATGCCTCGTACTGGCACCCCGCGTTCCGAGACCTTCTCCGGAGTGGTTTATCAGATGCACATACGACGCACGGACAGGGATTTTCTGCCTCGTGGCCTACCGACAAGTTCTTTCCTGCATTCGTTCGACTTGATCATGCGCTCACCGCAAACGGACTCGTGTCGACGTCTGTTGAGGACTTCACCGTCGCGGGAAGCGATCACCGCGGCTTCGTCGTCAGCGTCGTTCCAGCTCGCTGAGCAACTGCCTGAACGCACGCCCACGATGTGAGATCGCGTGCTTTGCATCAGCGGTCATCTCAGCAAAGGTCAAACCTGCGCCCTCGTCCGGTTGGAAAATCGCGTCGTAGCCGAAACCGACGTCGCCACGCTCCTCAGTCGAGATCACGCCGGGGCACACACCCTCGACGGCAAGCTCTGACCCATCCGGCCACACGATCATCGCAACCGTCTTGAAAGCCGCACCACGCTCGGTGACCCCGTCGAGTTCGGCCAACATTTTGTGTCGATTATCTGCGTAGCTGCAGCCCTCGCCGGCATATCGAGCGGTGTACACACCAGGCTCGCCACCGAGCGCATCGACTTCGAGGCCAGTGTCGTCAGCAACAGCAGGAAGCCCCGTGGCTGCCACGATTGCTACTGCCTTCAAGCGCGCGTTTCCAATGAGCGTGTCAGCGTCTTCAACGACGTCCGGAACCTCAGCGGGCCTCGGCAGCAGATCAACAACGCCGACAAGGAGTGCTTGGATCTCGGCGATTTTGTCGGGGTTCGCTGATGCGCACACGAGCTGCATCGTCAGACTCAACGTTGAGCAGCGCGAGGCGTCGGGGCGTGCGCCACCAACGCCGTCTGTGCGTCGCTGATCGTGGCAAGCCCACCCTCGGCCAGCCCGAGGAGCGCGTCGAGTTGTGAGCGCGAGAATGTCATGCCTTCGGCAGTGCCCTGCACTTCGACGAAGCTTGCGTCTCCCCCGCCGACCGGGCGAAGCATCAC
>CALAHA010000078.1 GCA_937891565.1 uncultured Ilumatobacter sp.
TGAAGGCATTCGCGATGGCTCGACCGCCGAGAGCCTCGCCAAGCTCAAGCCGGCCTTCAAGGAAGACGGCAAGATCACCGCCGGCAACTCCTCGCAGATCTCCGACGGCGCTTCCGCCGTACTCATCATGAGCAAGGAAAAGGCAGAAGAGCTCGGCATGAAGCCGCGTGCCCGTTTCCACGCCTTCGCACTCGCTGGCACCGACCCGGTCACCATGCTCAAGGGCCCGATCCCGGCCACGAAGAAGATCCTCGAAAAGACCGGCCTCAGCATCGACGACATCGACCTGTTCGAAGTCAACGAAGCATTTGCCTCGGTCGTCCTCGCATGGCAGCAAGAGACTGGCGCCGACATGAGCAAGGTCAACGTCAACGGCGGCGCCATTGCACTCGGTCACCCGCTCGGTGCTTCCGGCACGAAGTTGATGGCGACGCTCCTCAACGAACTCGAACGCACCGGCGGCCGTTACGGCCTCCAGGTCATGTGCGAAGGCGGCGGCATGGCCAATGCCACCATCATCGAGCGCCTCGACTGAGTGGCATCAGATCGCCCGGATACTGCGTTGCCATCGTCGGTCATTGAGCAAGCTCAACTCCGTCCTCGGTGCCTTGTCTCCGAGCGATCTCATCACCACTCAGACCATCGAGCTTTGAGGGGTTGATCTGAGCACCTCGATCTGGTGCTGACTGAAAATTTGCTCCGGCCGGGCTTCTCTTTGTGAGGGGCTCGGCCGTTGCGGTTTTCGGTCTGCTTGTCTCGGATTGGGGCCAGCTCAGAGCGGCTGGTTGATCTCGATGAGATTGCCGGTCGGGTCTTGGAAGAACGATTGCCGGCAGATGTCGCCGAGCTGACTCGGTTCGCTGACCTTGACACCCTTTGACTCCAAGTCGGCCTTGGCCGCATCGAGATCGGCGACTCTCAGCGCGAAGTGTTGGCCCTTCGGCGGTACGAAGTCAGCGACTTCGAGCAGATGCACCTGTTGCTCGCCGGCCTGCAACCACGCACCGTCAAATGGGAAGTCGGGTCGATCGTCACGCAGGGTCATCCCGACGACATCGACATAGAAACGCGTGCACTCGGCGGCGTCGGTGACGTTGAGCGACACGTGATGGACTCCGGCGAACTGCATACCTGCACAGTAGGCCTCGCTCTCACACGATGCGCGACGCTGGGCGCTGCGCTACGAGTTGATAGCGAGCTCTTCCAACACGTCCCCGTATCGCTCCATTGCTTCGGCGCGGCGAGTGGGGATGTGGTCGATGCTCGGGTTGCTCGGTCGGTAACGCTTCAACAACTGGCGGGCAACGGTGACCTTGTGCACTTCGTCCGGCCCGTCGTAAATGCGGGCGGCGCGTGCAGCGCGGTACATCGCCTCGAGCGGGAGGTCGGTGGTGTAGCCGAGCGAGCCGTGGATCTGGATCGCACGGTCGATCACGTCGTGCAGCACCTTGGCGCCCCAGAACTTGATGACCGCGATTTCGAGACGAGCATCGCTATACGTGCCGCCTGCCTCGTGCAGTTTGTCCATCTTCCAGGCGGCCTGCAGGGTGAGTAGCCGAGCCGCCTCGCGGTCGGCGTACGACTGGGCGATCCAGTCTTGAATCATCTGCTTGTCGGCGAGGATTGAGCCCTTCGTGTAGCGGGTCAGTGCCCGCTCGCAGAGCAGGTCGAAGGCTCGCTGGGACTGACCGAGCCAGCGCATGGCGTGATGGATGCGGCCCGGTCCAAGGCGCTTTTGAGCAAGCGCGAAACCTTGGCCGATGCCGGCTTCGCCACCGACGACGTTCTCGAACGGGACACGCACGTCTTCGTAAAGAATCTCCGCGTGGCCGCCGGGCTCGCCGGTCTTATGGTCGGGCTCGCCCATCGTCGGCACGTCGCGCAAGATGTTGACGCCGGGCGTGTCGGTGGGGACGACGATCATCGAGAACGCCTGGTACGGCGATGCGTCTTCGTCGAGGTTGGTCTTGACCATCACGATCAAGATGTCGGAGACCGATGCGTTCGATGAGAACCACTTGTGGCCGTTGATGATCCATTCGCCACCGTCGCGTACTGCCTGTGTCGTGAGCAGTGTCGGGTCGGCGCCAGCTCCTGGTTCGGTCATCGAGAAACACGATCGGATCTTCTGATCGAGCAGCGGCTGCATCCACTTAACCTTCTGCTCCTCAGTGCCACCGAGCGACAGCAATTCAGCGTTACCCGAGTCGGGAGCGTTGTTGCCAAAGATGCGTGGGGCGAGCGGCGACTGACCAAGGATCTCATGCATCAGCCCGAGCTTGACCTGCCCGAAACCGCCGCCGCCGAGTTCGGGCGGAAGGTGCGCTGCCCAGAGGCCCTGGTCTTTGACCTGCTGCTTGAGTGGCTCGGTGATTTT
>CALAHA010000079.1 GCA_937891565.1 uncultured Ilumatobacter sp.
TCGACACCGAAGTGGCCAAAGCCACGGGGGTGCGGACCGGGCTTGTCGATGGGCTCCTGATGGTTCTGCTGTCGGCCACGGTGCTGGCAACGATGAATGTCATGGGAGTCACGTTGATTGCGGCGAACCTTGTCGTCCCTGCGGTGGTTGCCAGAATGCTGACCGACAGCTTCGGTCGGATGCTCGGCTACGCCAGCGTGATCGGAGCGGTCAGCGGCTTCGTCGGCATGAACGCGAGCTATCACCTCGATGTCGCGTCCGGCCCAACGATCGTCCTCACAGCTGCGACGTTTTTCATCGTGGCGTTCGTTGCCGGTGGTTCGTTCCGTCGCCGTGCTGGCACTGTTGCCCACGCCCACTGATGATGCGCCAACTGATTGCTGTCACCACGTGCGGCTGAACGAAGAAGCGGCCGCGATGATCAACGGCTTGCCCGTCGACGGATGGGCGGTCGAAGATGCCGAAGCGATCCTGCGAGACCATGGCTGCCGAGCAACCGCCCCACGCGTTGCCGTTCTGCGAGCACTGCTTCGCCACGGTGGCCCGATCGATGCGGCCGAGTTGACACGGCTCGCGGAGGTCGAAGAGTCGACCATCCACGAGGCGACGGTGTACCGCACCATTGGAGTGCTGTCTGACCGAGGCATCGTCACGCACGTGCATGCGGGCCATGGTCCGTCGCTGGTCCGGCTCGGTGGCGACCACGGGCTTCTTGCGGTCTGTCGTGATTGCGGTGCAATTGCTCAGCTGCCGGCTGAGGCAGTCAAGACCTTCGTCGAGCAAGTCCACGCCGCAGTGCAGTTCACGCTCGAACCGGGCCACTTCGCGCTGGAGGGCGTCTGCGCAGCATGTGCAGGTCACTCGGCGTGAGCACCTACGCGTTCCGTCAAGTGGACGTCTTCACTCGGGGAGCATTCACTGGCAATCCTGTCGCCATTGTCCATGATGCCGACAATGTGCCGGCCGAGGAAATGAGGGCGATCACGCGCTGGACGAGCCGGTCGACAGCGACACGTTGACTCACGTACTGCGGCTGCTTGGGCTGGCAGCCGGCGACATCGTGGCAACGCACTAGATCGACAATGGCCCCGGCTGGATGGGCGTGCAACTGACGAATGCCCAGCAAGTGCTTGACATCTCGATGCCGAACGAACCTGCTGCGCACTTCGACGTCGGCGTCGTCGGGCTGTATCCGGCGGGTGGTGACGCAGCGATCGAAGTACGGGCCTTCTTCAACGATCCGAACGGCTCAATTCGCGAAGACCCCGTGACCGGCAGCCTGAACGCATCGATTGCACAATGGCTGCTCGGTAACGGGACCTTCACGGCGCTGACGCAACACCCGCTTTGAGACTGGCGGCACCCGCTCTGAGGCTGACGGCACCCCACGGGGCCACCAGCGGCCCATACTGATGTGATGCGCTTCGCGGACCTAAGCCGACTTGGTGTCGGTGCTGCGGTGTTCGCTGGCCTACTGATTGCGTCTGCTGTCGCTGCCGCCGGGCCGTCAACCGATTCTCGCGGTGCGTCGGCGAGCGAGGTGGCCGTGCGGTTGACGCCGCCACCCGAACCCGGCGTCGGAGCGCCCGTGTTGCTCATCAGCGATTCGGCGTGGTTGGGGATGTACCTCTACGGCGGTGGCCTCGATGCAGTGCAGGGCTTCGAGCACACGTTCGCGTTGGCGTCGTGTCGGCGTCGTGTGACCACATCGTGCACAAACTTCGACGGTTACGTACCAATCACACTCTTAGAAGAACTTGAGAACCACCCCGACGGATTCGGAACGCTGATTGTTGCCACCGGCTACAACGACGACGACAGAGCGTTTCGCACCGAGCTCAACACGATCATCAATCGAGCCCGGAGCCTCGACTACGAGCGAGTCGTTTGGCTGACGCTGCGATCGAACGTCACCTACGTGTCGCCTGGCGACGCCGGATTTGCCGAAGTGTTCGGGAACAACAACGAAGCGCTGGTGGGCATTGCTGCATCCGGCACCTATCCCGAACTGGTCGTCGCGGACTGGGCTACATACGCCGGAGATCAGTCAAGCTGGTTCAGCAGCGACGGTATCCATTTGCGACGGCGTGGGAGTTACGCGGCAGGCGACTACATCTCACGCAAGTTGGCCCATCTCGACAAACGAGCCTGCCCACAGCCTCTCGCAGAGGGTGGGCCTGTGCTCGATCCGTGCCCCGACCCCGACCTCCGGGATCCGCTCGTCGATCTCGACTCGTTGTATCCGGTGGACCAACCACAGCCGAGAAACCCATTCTTGTTGAACTTCGAAGGCTCGAGTTCGTGGCCGGCACCACCCTGGTGGGAGTCCTGAACATCTTGCGCCGTGCGTCGCTCATTGCTGCGCGTCGTGGCCACAAACTGCAACCGCCGACGCCTTCACCCTCTCGCTGCAACTTCCAGAACGCATGGACGAACGGATTCCGTGCAGGCTTAGACGGCCTTGAGGTCGGCCATCACCTTGGACCAGCGGTCGGGATCGCTGGCGTAGGGGGCGTAGAAACTCAGGCGCTGGATGACGTCGCCGTAGCGGGAACCAAGCTCGGCTGCGATGGATTCGGGCTCGCCGACGACGGCAAACGTATTGAGGATCTCATCATCGATCAGCGTGCCCATCTTGTCCCACTCGCCCTGCTTCGATAGCGAATTGAGTTCGTCTTGCAGACCGCCCCAGCCGTGCATATCGAGCACAGGCCGGTACGCAGGAGTCGAGCCGTAGAACGCAATTTGCTTGCGAGTTGCCGTCGCGGCCTTCTCTATCTCTTCGTCGTTGTTGCCGGTCACAACGAAGGACGGCCCAACGATCTCGAAGCCATCCATGGTCTTGCCGGCCTTCTCCCGGCCACGCTCGAGTGCTGGGATCGTGACTTCGCGCAGGTACTACTCGGTGGTGAAACCGTGGCAGATGAAACCGTCGAATGCCTCACCGGCGACTTCGGTCATGAGTGGACCGACGCCAGCCAGGAACATTTTTGGCGGGCCAAAACCTTCGAGATCTGATGCGTCGGGGGAGAACATTGGGGTCATCAACGTGTGCTTGTAGAACTCGCCCCGGAACTCGAGCTTTTCCCCGGTGAGCCACGTGTTCCAAATGGCACGAATAGCCAACCCCATCTCACGCATCCGGGCGGCCGGGTTACTCCACTCCATCGAAAAACGCTTCTCGATGTGCGGCTTGATCTGGCTGCCGAGGCCAAGCACGAAGCGGCCCTTCGAATACGCCTGCAAGTCCCACGCCGTGTTGGCGAGCGTCATTGGTGAGCGGGCGAATGCCACGGCGATCGACGTACCGATTTCCAGCTCTTCGGTGTGTTCAGCTGCGAGCAGCAACGGCATGAATGGGTCGTGGGCCAACTCGGCGGTCCAGGCTCCCGAGTAGCCCGACGCCTCTGCTTCCTGCGCTTGGGCGGCGACTTTCGTCAGGTCGGTTCCGATATTGCCGTCGATCTTCATGCGCTGAGTATACAACGCTGGCTCAACCCGATTTCAGTCGCAGATCAGTCTTGCTCGCGGAAGAACTCTTGGATCTCTGCGGCAATCTCGTCGCCGGACTTGATGCGCATCTCGGCAGCAGCGCTCGCGGCATCAGCGTCGTCTTCGACCGCTGCGTCATGCAGCGCTTCGAGTTGGTAGATCATATTCTGGTGTTCGCTGTGGTCGGCGACCATCTGGTCGATGCGTTGCCGCTGGACGGCGATCTCGTTGCGAAGTGCGGCACCGACGATCTTGACGCCAGTGGCTTCGTGGAGCCCATCGAGGAGTGCTGCCGAGGCAGCGGGATACGACATGGCCGAGACGTAGTGCGGAACCTGTGCCCAGATGCCAAGCGCTGGGATCTTGCGGTCATGCATGGTGTGTTCGAGCGCAGCAGCCATACCGGCGGGGACGTCGACGGAGCTCCGGGCGAACGACACGCTGGCGAGCACTTCGGTCGACGGCGATGAGCACGACAACCGAGCGGCGCGTGTATGTGGAGCGGCGAATGGGTAGGCGCCGAAACCGATCATCTGCGTAACTCCGAGCTCGACGGCGATGTCGCCCATCGCTTTCGAGAATCGACGCCAGTTGATGTCGGGCTCGGGGCCGCTGAGGACGAGGATGTCGCGGCCGCTCGGAGACTGCCCGGCGCTGAGCTCGATGTGGTGCCAACGGAGGTTTGTGTTCACTCCGTCGCGCAGTTCCATTGTGGGACGGCGAGCGCGGTAGTCGACGAAGGTGTCGTCATCGAAGCGGATCAACGGTGAAGTCTCGCACTCCTCGATCACGGCTTCAACGGCCGCAGCCGCTGCGCCGCCCGCGTCGATCCAGCCGGTCATCATGACCAGCAGGATTGGTTCGTGGAGCATCGAGTCGTCGGTGAGGAGTTCGTAGTCGCCGTCGATCATCAGAGCGAGAGTACCGAGGGAATGGGGTGCCTGCAGCGTTCGAGCAGAGGGAGAGCAGAGGGAGAGCAGAGGGAGAGCGGCCCAGAAGGGCTGACGGGTATGGTGCAGTCATGGTTGCTATTGACATCACCGACGAAACCTTCGAAGCCGAAGTCATCGAGAAGTCCAGTCAGGTCACCGTGGTCGTGGACCTCTGGGCGCCTTGGTGCGGGCCGTGTAAGACACTGGGTCCAATCATTGAGAGCGTGGTCGACGCGACCGAAGGCAAGGTCATCCTTGCCAAGGTGAACATCGACGAGAACCCGGCCATCGGCCAGGCCTTCAAGGTGCAGTCGATCCCTGCGGTGTATGCACTCAAAGACGGTGCAGTCATCAACGGCTTCATGGGCGCCCTTCCCGAGCACGAGATTCAAGCGTTCGTCGATGCGTTGCTGCCGTCGCAAGATGAGCAAGCACTGGAACAGTTGATTGCTGCCGGCGACGAAGCCAGCCTGCGCCTCGCGCTGCAGAAGGAACCCGCCAACGAAGAGGCGATTGGCATCCTCGGCGAACTCCTGGTTGCCGATGGTCGACCCGAAGAAGCGTTGGCGTTGATCGAACGGATCCCAGATAACGATCGGACTCGCAAGATCGCCGCAGCCGCACGGATCGGTGAAGCGCCGACCGACGATTACGACATGACGCTCACCGCGCTGCTCGACTCGGTGAAGTCGGACGACGATGCGCGGCAGAAATTCGTTGACATCCTCGAACTGATGGGTGCCAACGACCCTCGCACGTCCGACTATCGCCGCAAGCTGACGACACGGCTGTACTGAAAATTAGGTGGACCACGAAGTGGTCTGCAGGCGTTATCATTCTTGGTACCGACTCCTTCCAGATGTAGAGAATCGCGCCGAGGCGCGGTTCCTGACGGTCGAGGAGGTCGATCGTGGAGGAAGTCTTTCGCCCCGAACCCGCACGCAACGTGTCCGAGCAGGCACGGGCATGGATCGGTTGGTTTGGGCTGGGTCGCCTGATCGCATCGGCAGTTGCTGTACTCATCGTGTGCGGCGGCGCCTATTGGTTAGTCCGGACGCCGCCGCCTCCAATTGAGGCAGCGCTCCCCAGGGTCGAAGCAGCAGGATCACCCGCCTCGACGCTGCCGGTTCCGGTCGCGGTGAGCCCAGAGGTATCGGCGGCGCCAACATCGCGAGTCACGGTGCATGTGGCCGGCTCGGTGCTGACGCCGGGGGTCTATGAGTTAACCAGTGGAGCTCGCGTCCACGAGGCGATCGACCGGGCTGGCGGCATGACCGGTGACGCCGACGTCGACACGTTGAACCTTGCGGCGCCGCTTGTCGACGGGAGCCGTATCTATGTGCCTGCGGTCGGCGAAGACGTGTCAGCTGTCGCCCTCATCGACGTGCCATTCGTTGAAAGTGCCGGTGACGCTGGGCTTGTCGGCCCGGTCAATGTCAATCGTGCGACAGCGGCGGATTTGGTTGGCCTTCCAGGCGTCGGGCCAGCCACATCAGCGGCCATCATCACCGAACGTCAGCGCAACGGGCCGTTCCTGAGCGTCGACGATTTGGAACGCGTCCCAGGCATCGGCCCTTCCAAGCTCGCATCGATTCGCGACTTGGTCACAGTGTGAGTTTTAGAACAGGGCTTCGCCGAGTGAAATGGTTGCGAGGCCAAGTGCGATGCCTGCACCGAACCAAATGCCGGCTGCCATCCAGAAGTAGTGGCGCCAGTAGTCGTTCCATGTCGCCAGAGGATTGCGGGTGGCCCGCCTCGAAGCGATCAACCCGACCAAAATCCAGGCCACGGCCGACGCTGCGACCGCGATTGGGTACATCGAACGATTACCGAATGGGGCTCCGGCGATCAACAAGCCGGGCGCAGCAAGCGCTCCACCGATCAGGCCGACAGCACCGCTCCATGCAGCATCTGAC
>CALAHA010000080.1 GCA_937891565.1 uncultured Ilumatobacter sp.
CACCGAGACCGAACGCGGGCAGCAGGCGCCCACCTGACATTCGACCGAGAGTTGCGAGCGCCTTAGCCAGCACCACCGGGTTGCGGCCGGGGAGCACCATCACGGACATGCCGAACTTGAGGTTCGTCGTTCGACCGGCGCCGTAGGCCATAGCGACCAACGGGTCGGGTGCCTCGCCACTGATTTTTTCTGACAGCCAGAGCGAATCGAAGGCGTGCGCCTCAAGTGCGTCGACGACGACGCCGTACGACTCATCATGCAGGTTTGTTCGAGTTCCGAGGCCGTAGCCGATGCGAACTTTCAGTTGCTCACTCATGCCGGGCGGGCGATCGGCTCGACGATGTCAGCGAGCGCACCTGGCATGCTGACGAAGGGTGAGTGGTCGGTGTCAAGGTCGATCTGCGTCGTGCACCTGGCCGCGAACACTGCCTGGTGTGCCGGGTGGATTGCACGGTCCTTTAGACATCGGACGTAGGTCGAAGTGATGGCGTCGCGAGGCGTGACCGTGACGTTTTCGGTCATGGTGGCGCCGGGTTGTATCGACAGGCGGGGCAGTGCTGCGGCAACCGCCTCGGGTGAGCACGATCCGTACAGCGCAGCAACGGCAAGCTGGGGGTCGAGCGTCGAGGTGCCGTCGCGATGGAATTGCATCGCTGCGCCGAGGTCGACATCATGCGGGTCGAGTGAGCGCAGGGCGCCCATCACTGACTCGCCAGCATTGAGTGCGAATGCTGTCACGTAGATGAGATGAGCGAGGTCGGAGCGGCCCGCGGCTGCCTGTGTGATGACCGCGCCGCCGTAACTGTGGCCGACGAGCACTGCATCGGTCAGGTTGAGGTGATCGAGGGTTGCCGCAAGATGTGCAGCATCATGGTCTAAACCGCCGAGCGGCTCGAGCGATGTGCCGTGACCGGGAAGGTCGATTGCATACGAGGTGATGCCCCGTCGATCGAGTTCGGCCTGGAAGGTCGCCCAGCACCAAGCGCCGTGCCAGGCTCCGTGGACGAGGACGACCGGCCGAGAATATTCCATAGCCCGATGCTGGCACAGCCAGCCAACGCCAAGAGAGTTGCGAGGGCCAGCCGTGCAAGTCAGCCGTGCAAGTCAGCCGTGCAAGTCAGCCGTGCAAGTCAGCCGTGCGAGAGCATGTTGACCGGCGCTGCTGCGCTGCGGCGCAGGCGACCGGTCTGGACCCAGCTTGCGGCAAAGGCCACGACGGCAACGGTTGCAACGATCGTCGTGTCAGGCACGTTGCCGATCGATGCAATGGTGATGGCGGCAAGTGCGGCGAACGTGGACATGACGACGGCCAGTCTGATGGCGGCGATCCAGGTGCGACGGCTGATTTCCATGACTTGTTCATAGTGGCCTTGCTGGCGAGGACGCCTTGATCGCGCACTTAGTTGCAGATTTGTCATAGGTTCGGCCAAATCGTCACGCAATCGCGCGAAGAGAGGCGACGAACTCTGGGGAGTTATGACGGATTGATGACGACGATGTCGCTGTTGTGTGACCCAACCACAACGGTGTCGTTTGTTCTCGCTATCTTGCCGACATGGCTGACCAGCATGACCCGTCGACCGCACTCGATCTCTTTCGCCTCAACGGGTTGACTGCAATCGTCACCGGGGCATCTTCTGGGCTGGGCAATCGATTCGCCCGGGTCCTGCATGGAGTCGGTGCAAACGTGGTCGTCACGGCTCGCCGGGCAGAGCGGCTCGAGCAACTCGCAGGGGAGTTGAACGAACAACGGCCAGGCCCAGCGAGCGCACTGGTCGTTGCAGCCGACGTGGGAATTGAAGCTGATCGCGAGCGTATTGTGAGTTCGTCGGTCGAACAGTTTGGTCGCATCGACGTACTTGTCAATAATGCCGGTGTCGGCGCCAAGGTGGCAATCGAAGACGAAGACATCGAAGTGTTCCGGCGCGCGATGGAAATCAATGTCACGGCACTGTGGCATCTCGCAAAGTTGAGTGCACCGTCCATGACTGAGTCGGGGGGCGGCGCAATCATCAACGTCGCGTCGATGCTCGGCCATGTGGCGTCGTCGCCGGTGAAGCAGTCGCACTACAGCGCAAGTAAGGGCGCTGTAGTGAACCTGACGCGCGAGCTCGCAGTGCAATGGGCCCGCAAGGGCATCCGTGTCAATGCCCTCTGCCCCGGCTGGTTCCCGTCTGAGATGACCGAGGGTATGGACACTGACGAAGCAAGCCAGCGGTTCGTGAAGTCGAATACGCCGATTCCGCGAATGGGCGAGGCCCATGAACTCGACGGAGCCCTGCTGCTCCTCGCCGGCCCCGCAGGCACGTTCCTGACCGGACAGAGCCTCATCGTCGACGGTGGGTGGACTGCCCGCTGAACCGGATCAGCTGCGCAAATGGAGCTACGGAAAGCAGCTGTGCAAATGCAGTTGGGAAGGCGGTCGTGATGGTGACGTTCTTCGCTCCGATCATCACCGCTATCACCGCAGACAACGGCTGATCTTGCTCTGTGAAGGGCCTGGAGCCGTTCTCTTTTCCGGCCCGGTTTTTGGACTGCTGACATGAATTTGGTCTGCTGACGTGAATGCTGGCGCGTCCCGCGATTCAATGGTGACGATGCGTCGTCTGTGGATTTTCCTCGTCGCTGTGACTGCTGCGTGTGGCGCGACCGGCACGACGACCGGTCCGACTCCAGCATCGCTTTCAACGGCTGCATCGACCGTGCCGGGCGTTGGCTTGCTGCCGAACACCATCCCAGCTGGTGGTTTGCAGAGCAACAGCGCCAATGGAGGCCAAGATGCGCTTGTCGTCATCACTCGGCCGGTGACCGCCGACGGCGTCATTGCCCAGCACATTGGCGAATTGGTCGGCGGCAACCGTCTGCTCATGATTGGCGATTCGATTTTCGCCGGTACCGACGAGCGCTACGGCGGCGAGATGTGCAAGGGGCTCAATTCGCTCGGGTGGACTGTCGAAGTCGCAGCCGAGCCAGGCCGTTTCGTCGAGTTCGGTGTCAAGGTTGCCGAGCGACTGGTTCCCGAACCACCCGAGCCCAATGACAAACAGTCCGACGACGACTGGGATGCAGTTGCGGTCTTCCTC
Source organism: uncultured Ilumatobacter sp. (assembly GCA_937891565.1). Taxonomy (GTDB): domain Bacteria; phylum Actinomycetota; class Acidimicrobiia; order Acidimicrobiales; family Ilumatobacteraceae; genus Ilumatobacter_A. The sequence continues at coordinate 3,084 of CALAHA010000080.1, forward strand.
GGGAGTAACTACAACGGCGATCAGGAGAACTACGACACAGAGATGCGCAAAATTCTTGACCGTGCTGCGTCCCGTCCGGTTCTGCTGTACACCGTGAGCGAGTATCGGCCGAGCTACAGCGAAATAGCCGATGTCCTTCGTCAACTCGTTGAGGACTATGGGAACGTCACGCTGATCGACTGGGCCCGGGCCGCAAAGACGCCCGGAGTGCTCAGCGCCGACGGCCTGCACCCGACCAACGAGGGCGAGCGAATACTCGTCGACCTCACTGGTGCTGCACTGGGCCGAGCTCCTGATGGGGCGGTCAGCTGCATCCGCTCGCAGTTCCGCGATGACTCGGCGATCGGCCAGGGCAACGGCACACCCAACACCGGTGACTCGTCGAGTGGCGGGTCGAGCTCCGGCGGCGGATCGACAAGCGGGTCATCGACAAGCGGCGGATCGACAAGCGGCGGATCGACGACGGTATCGACGACGGGATCGACGACGACGACTCAACCGGGAAGTTCGACGGACGGCGGGACAGCCGGGACGACGACTGCCGGTGGAACGACGGACAGTGGCACGGACTGGTCGACCACCGATGGTGGAACGACTGCGGGCGGATCGACTGCGGGTGGCACGGACTGGTCGACCACCGATGGTGGAACGACTGCCGGTGCAACGACGAGTCCCGAGACAACGACGGCTCCCGCCACAGCTCCAGCGACGACGACTCCGGTGAAAGTGGCCCCGGCGACCACCGCTGCGTCGCCAGTTCCGCGCGCGACGATCGACGACTGATTCAGCTGCCGCGAAGCATCGCTGCGCCGCTGAGGTTTCTCACCACAGTGAACCCGCACCCGGGCGTTCGGTAGAAAGCGTGAGTGACATAGTTCCTCAGACCGTTCACGCCAAGCGCAGGGTCACCACGACATCGACCGTAGCCTGGTCCGATGCTCCAAGCGCAAGCAATCTCGGTGGAAGTAGGTGGTCGACTCCTTGTTGAGAACGCCAGCTTCACCGTCATGGCGCGGGACAAGGTCGGCATTTTGGGGCGCAACGGCGCCGGCAAGACCTCGATGTTCAAGGTGCTCGGCGGTGCCAACGAACCAAAGTCGGGTCGGGTTATCACCAAAGGTGGCTTCGGATATCTCCCGCAGGATCCAAAGATCGACTCGGCGCTCGACGGGCGTTCGTGTGTCACACACATTCTTTCTGGTCGCGGGATCGACGACCAAGTCATGCGCATCGAGAAGCTGCGCATTGCCATGGAAGAGAACCCCGACGAGCGCAACGTCAGCCGCTACGTCAATGCCGAAGAGGCGTTCCGGACCAACGGTGGCTACGCGGCCGAGAGCGAAGCGCGGCAAATGGCAGCAGGGCTCGGTATCGAAGACGAGCGGCTTGATCAGCCGATCAGCACATTGTCCGGCGGCCAGAGGCGCCGTATCGAGCTGGCCCGCATCCTCTTCGCAGGGTCCGAAGTCCTGTGCCTCGACGAACCGACCAACCACCTCGACATCGACGCGAAGATTTGGCTGCTCGGTTTCCTCCGTGAGTACAAGGGTGCGCTGCTCGTCATCAGCCACGACCTCGAACTCCTTGACGAGGCGATCACCCGCGTGATCCACCTCGACCGAGCCTCCGAGCACGCTGTCGGTGAGATCTTTGAGTACAAGGGTACGTACACCCAGTACAAGCGTGCTCGGGCCGACGACGAGACGCGCCTCGCCAAGAAAGCGCTCTTGCAGGGTAAGGAAATCGACCGACTGCAAACCGTCGTCGACCGCTTCGGTGCGAAAGCAACGAAGGCAGCTATGGCGCACAGCGTCGAGAAGCGGATTGCTCGCCTCGAAGGCGAACGAGTGCATGGGCCGCGAGCCGGCAAGACCATGGCGGTCAGGTTCCCGCCGCCGCCGAAGTGCGGCAATACCGTCATCACGGCCGAGGGGCTGTGCAAGGGATACGGCGGCCCACCGGTCTTCGAAGACATCAACTTTGATCTCGGCAAAGGCGAACGACTTCTCGTCCTCGGTCTGAACGGCGCCGGTAAGACCAGCCTGCTCCGCATCCTTGCTGGCGAAACCGAGGCCAACCTCGGTCAGTTCAAGTGGGGCTATCAGGTGCACGCCGGCTACTACGCCCAAGAACACGACAACCTCAAGGTCCACGAGTCGCTCCTCGACAACATTCGCGATGCTGTCCCGCCCGAAGTCCAGCTTGGCGAAACCGAGCTTCGTGGGCTGCTCGGCATGTTCGGGCTATCCGGCGACAAGGTGTTCCAAGAGTCGGGGACACTCTCGGGCGGTGAGAAAACCAAGCTGGCGCTGTCGATGCTGATGGTCGGTCGGAACAACGTACTTCTGCTCGACGAACCAACCAACAACCTCGACCCGCCGTCGCGGGAGGCGGTGGCCACTGCTTTGGTCAACTGGCCCGGTGCAATCATCCTGGTCAGCCACGACGAGGAATTCGTGCGCGAACTGCAACCCACGAAAGTGTTGCTCATGCCCGACGGTGACGTCGACTACTACTCCGAGGAATGGCTCGATCTCGTCTCCATGGCATGACCGAGACGTCACACGTGTAGGCATCACGATGTTCACTGCATCTCTTGTCTTGATCTGAGCGTTCGGTCAGCGTGGCAGTGGTTGTCTAGCGTTGGACCATGTCAGCCATCACGTTCACCGTCGACGACCGCGGTGTTGCCACGGTCCTGGTCGATCACCCGCCGATCAACCTGATGACTCAGGAGGTGTTTGTCGAATTGGCAAAGTTGACGAGCCGCCTCGCCACTGACGTGGAGGTTCGGGTTGTCATATTGCGTTCAACGAATCCGGAATGGTTCATTGCCCACTTTGACGTTGAGGCGATCCTCGGCTTTCCTGCTGACGCACCCCCGCCGGGCGAGCTCCCCGGGTTCCATTGGATGTGTGAGACGTTGCGGACGATGCCCAAGCCGACGATTGCGGTGATCGAGGGTCGGGTGGGGGGAGGCGGTAACGAAATCGCGATGAGCTGCGATATGCGGTTCGCATCGCAGCAGGCCGTGTTCAACCAGCCGGAGGTCGCGCTGGGCATCATCCCCGGCGGCACCGGAACGGTGCGGCTACCACGCCTGGTTGGTCGCGGACGGGCGCTGGAGATCATTCTGGGTTGCGACGACATCGACGCAGCGACTGCCGAACAGTGGGGCATGATCAACCGGGTCCTGAGTGCGACGGAGCTCGATCCGTTCATCGACCGGCTCGCCGGGCGCATCGCTAGCTTTCCCCGTGATGCGGTGGCTGCGGCCAAGGCGAGTGTTGTGCGCACCGATCAGGAACTTGGCGACGATCTCCTCGCCGAAGCAACGGCATTCAGCAGCTTGCTTGGTAATGCCGACTCGCGTGATGCCATGACGGCGTTTCTTGCCCATGGTGGGCAGACGCCCGAGGGCGAGCGGCGACTGGGTGACTTGTTGGGCGAGATCTCGGGCTGACCGAACGCTCGCTGCTGGGCCCGGCGGCCCGGCTACCGCTTCGAGAGCGAGATGGGCATCGATGCTTCTGAGCGCACCTTGGCGTAAAAGTCGTTGCCTTTGTCGTCGACGATGATGAACGCAGGGAAGTTCTCGACTTCGATCTTCCAGATCGCTTCCATCCCGAACTCGGGGTACTCAAGAACCTCGACTTTCTTGATGTTGTCGAGGGCGAGGCGCGCTGCAGGCCCGCCGATCGAACCGAGATAGAACCCGCCGTTGTCTTTGCAGGAATCGGTGACCTGCTTCGAGCGGTTGCCTTTGGCCAGCATCACCATCGAACCGCCAGCCGCTTGGAACTCGGCGACATAGGAGTCCATTCGGCCGGCCGTCGTCGGTCCGAAAGAACCGGACGCATAGCCCTCGGGCGTTTTGGCCGGGCCGGCGTAGTAGACGGCGTGGTCCTTCCAGTACTGCGGCATGTCTTGGCCGGCATCGAGGAGTTCCTTGATCTTGGCGTGGGCAATATCGCGAGCAACGATCATCGGCCCGCTCAGCATCACCTGGGTTGTCACCGGGAGCTCGGCAAGGGTCGCGCGAATCTCGTCCATCGGCCGGTTGAGGTCGATGTGAACTGCGGCTTCGTCGGCGAGGTCTGCGGCGGGCAAGAAGCGTGCCGGATCGGTTTCGAGCTGCTCGAGGAAGAGGCCGTCGACGGTGATTTTTCCGAGCATCTGGCGGTCGGCCGAGCATGACACCGCCATGCCGACCGGGCACGATGCGCCGTGGCGCGGGAGGCGGATGATGCGGACGTCGTGGCAGAAGTATTTACCGCCGAACTGAGCGCCGACGCCGGTGCTCTGCGCGAGCTCGAGGACCTTGGCTTCAAGGTCGAGATCACGGAACGCGTGCCCAGATGCCGAACCGGTCGTCGGCAGCGTGTCGAGGTAGTGGGCGCTTGCAAGCTTCGCCGTCTCAACGGCGATTTCGCCGGATGTGCCGCCGATGACGATTGCGAGGTGGTACGGCGGACACGCTGATGTGCCTATCGCTTGAATCTTGTCGAAGATCCACGGCAACAGCGTTGCCTCGTTCAACAGTGCCTTTGTCTCCTGGAAGAGGAAGCTCTTGTTGGCAGACCCGCCGCCCTTGGCCATGAACAGGAACTTGTAGGCGTTGCCATCGACGGCACTGATCTTGATTTCGGCCGGCAGGTTTGTTCCGGTGTTCTTCTCGGTGTACATGTCGAGCGGTGCCATTTGGCTGTATCGCAGGTTCGACGTCAGGTACGTGTCGGCGATGCCGTTGGCGATTTGTTCCTCGTCGCCACCACCGGTGAACACGAACTGGCCCTTCTTGCACTTCACAATCGCCGTGCCGGTGTCCTGGCACATCGGCAGTACTCCGCCGGCAGCGATCGAAGCGTTCTTCAAGAGGTCGAGTGCCACGAAGCGGTCGTTGTCGGACGCTTCGGGATCATCGAGGATCTTGGCGAGCTGCTCAAGATGGCTTGTGCGCAGGTAGTGCGCGATGTCGCGCATAGCTTGCGCGGTAAGGATCCGGATCGCATTGGGCTCGACCTTGAGGAACGTTCCCTGGGGCGTGTCGAACGTAGAAACGCCTTCCGTGGAGACGAGCCGATACTCGGTTTCGTCGGGCCCGAGGGGGAACATTTCGGTGTAGTCGATTTGCGCGTCAGCCATGGCTTGCAGGGTATGCGGTCACACTGTGCCTGGCACAGTGTGACCGGCCGCCTCTTCGATTTGGTCTACGTGATTTGGTCTACTTGATGTAGTAGGTGAAGTCGGTTTGCTCGTCGACTTGGTCGAGGGCGATTGTGGTGCTGCCCCTGAAGATCGAGTTGAGGAACGAAACGGCGAAGGTGTTGGTGATCGCCTGGGCCCGTTCGATCGCCATGTCGTCGGCGTCGCAGCCTGCTTCGGTGCGTGCTTCGAGTGCGTCGACAACGATCTGTGCCGGAGCTTCGAGCGTCGGCAGGAATTCCAGGTACGCGCAGATGTCCGTGAATGTTTCGTGCTTGGCCGCCGTCAGGTCGAGTCGGTACGACAGGTCGCTCGACGTGAGCTCCCACGGCCGGGTCACGTTCGGGTCGATGGGCGTGGTGACGTCATTGGTTGCGCCGATGACGAGCGTCGGGATGTTGATCGAGGCGAGCCGCTCGTTGCTCAGCAGGGCCTCGCTGGCGGCGGGGGCGAGGGCGACGATCGCACCGACGCGCTCGTCGGCCACAAACTCGCCGTTTTCATTGTCGAAGCCGGACGCCATCGCATACGAGGTGAAGCCGCCAAAAGAATGGCCGGTCACTGCGATCTGGCTGGGGTTGAGATTCGCAACGAAGCCAACCGTTTCGATGTTCTCGGGGTCGAGGAACGCATCGATCACACGAGTGATGTCATTCGGCCGGTTGACCGCAGTGATCGGGCCGGGGGTTTCGCTACCGGCGAGTTGATCGGCAGCGGTGTTGCCGATGTGGTCCGGCGCAGCGACGATGTAGCCGTTGCTGGCCAGGGCCTCGGTGTAGTTCGAGTGGATGTAGCGGAGTCCGCCCGAACTGTGGGAGTAGATCACCAGCGGGAACGGACCATCGGTCGCGATGCTCTCGGCTGTGGCAGCGACTGCCGAAGGCGATTCGTAGTACGTGCCAGGGAGCAGGGTGTACTGCTGTGGCGGCAAGTTGGCGTCGATGTCTTGTGAGAGTGGGAACCACACGTCGACGGTGAGGTCGCGCCCGCCGCCGGCCAAGTCAGGGACCAGAATCGTCTGGACGCCGACCTCGTACGGGCCGAAGCCGTCGCCGAGTTCGATGTCCGGTGTGTTCTCGGGCCCGTTGGTCGGCGGATCGGTATCGACAGGTGGTTCGGTTGCTGGCGGATTGGTGTCGACCGGAGCCTCCGCTGTAGCGACAGGAGATTCTGTTGCCACGGGCAGTTCGGTCTGGGCCGGGGCTTCGGTAGCCGGAGCGCTGTTGATGTCGGAACCGGCACATGCAGCCGCGAACAGGGCAACAGCAGCAAGGGCAGCCACTCGACTGGAACGGGTGAGAGTCCGTGAGGAACGCATCGGCGCATCGTGCCACGAATAGCCCCCACTTGGGCGGTCATTCGCCGCTTGATTTCAACAGCCGACCGAAGCTGCACCGAAGTGCCAGCTCGGCAACGTGCTTGCCGCGGATCGTGACCGGTTCAAGCCAACGTCTCGACCAGCAAGCTGACCGCGCTGAATGTGCAAATCGCGAGCACTGCGGGCCGCACGACCGCCGGATCGAGGCGGTCTCGGTAGCGCGCGGCGACGAGCATGCCGAACGCCGTGCTGGGTAGGACCAGCAGGGAGAGTTCGACTTGACGGCTGCTCACTTGGCCCGCAACGGTCAAGGCTGCGAGCGACATCAGTGCGCCGACAGCGAAGAACGTGGAGATGGTCGCCCGCATGGTGGGCGGGTCGGCATGTTGGTACGTGAGTGCGATCGGGGGGCCTCCGACGCCGGTGGCTGTGGCCATGAAGCCCGAAACGAACCCGGCGACACCGAGCACCCCATTGCCGACATTGAGCTTTTTACCGCTCGCCGAAACGGCGACGGCAACCAGCACGGAGATCCCAACAACAATGCCAAGCGCATCGGTCGAGACGCGGGAAATGATCAACGCGCCGAGGACCACACCGGGGATTCGTCCGCCGAGCGTGAGAGCCACGCCACGCCGATCGATATATCGCCGCTCGGCCCACGCCGTCATGCCCGAGAGCGGAATGACCGCCACGATGATCGCAACGGGGACGAAGTCGGGGTCGGTGATTGCCAAAATCGGCGCGGCGATCATGCCCAGGCCGATCCCGAGCGATGCCTGCACCGTGGCACCGACGAACACAACGACGACAGTCAATGTCAAGAGCCAATTCGAGAGGCCAGCAACAGCGAACACTTAGCGATCCTTCATGCGTTTGGGCACGGCTTTCGCCGGATCATCGGGCCACTGATGTTTGGGATAGCGGCCAGCCATCTCTTTACGAACTTCGGTCCAGGACCCCGCCCAGAATCCCGGAAGGTCGGCGGTGACTTGAATCGGGCGGTTGGCAGGCGAGAGCAGCTGGAACCGGATCGGTCGGCCGCCAGCCGTTGGATGGACGGTGGTGCCGAATAGGTCTTGGACGCGTGCCGATGCCGTTGGCTGCTCGCCGCTGTAGTCGATGTGAGCTGTTCGCCCGGTCGGCAGTTCGAGCGAACGTGGTGCGAGTTTTTCGAGGTCGGCGCCTTGGGGCCAGGGCAACTGTGAGCGCAATACGGTGTTGAGGTCGAGTTGTTCGAGGTCGGCGCGGCAGCGTGCGCCCGGGAGGTACGGGCCGAGCCATTCGTCGAGTGTCGCCATCAGCGTTGCCTTTGACCAGTCGGGCCATGGTTCTCCGACATGGAGATGCAGGAACTCGACGCGCTCGCGGAGGCTCTGAGCAGGATCGCTCCAACTGAGGACGTTCAACTCGGTTGCCTTGACGCGGGCGAGGAGTGCGGCAGTGGTCGCTTCTCCGGCGGCGGGGCGGTCGGTGTGGGCTCCCAGCTGAATCGCGCCGAGCCGACGCTCGATCTTCTCGCTCAGGTCGTTGCGGTCGGTGTTCCATGTGATGGTTCGCTGTTCGAGGATGTCGGGTCCGAAGTTTGCGATCACATCACTGGCATCAACGGCGGCTGCGAGCCGGATTCGGGCCTTGTCGCGCTTGCCGTCGAGGTCGGCCGCGACGACGAACGGTTCGTCGGCGAGCGAGTCGTTGCTGGGCAGAAAGGCGGCGCTCCCGGCACGGAGTTGGTACTGCAGGCCGCGCCGAAGTGCCGCAAGGCGATCGGGATACGCAAGGAGTAGCAGTGCCCCTGACCGGTCGGCGTCGAGCGCCGAACGATCGAACGGGATACGGGCCCGCCGGGCGAGGTCAGTAGCGCGGTCGCGCAGCCGATGCACGGCGCCGCGGTCGGCGAGATCGTGGCCACGCGCTCCGGACAGCACCCCGACGCGCAGCGCCAGGTCAGTCGGCACTTCGTCGGGTCGGCCTCGAAAGATGTCGCGCTCGTCAACGAGGGCCGCAACAGCGCAGGCCGTGGGGCTCTGGTCGACAGCGATCATCCGGGCGAGTCGCGGGTGCACCGGAAGCCCCAGCATCTTGCGGCCCAGGGGCGTAATCGACTGGTCGTGCGGATCGAGCGCGTGGAGATCGGTCAGGAGTTCCCGAGCCTGAGCAAGTGCGCCGGCCGGCGGTGCGTCGATGAAGCGAAGGTCGTCGGGTGAACCCCACGCTGCGAGTTCCAGTGCGAAGCCGGCGAGGTCGGCCTGGGTGATTTCGGGGGAACGATGTTTGGTTCGTGTCCCGTGCTCGATTTTGCTCCACAATCGATAGGCCGTGCCCGGCTCGGTGCGGCCAGCACGGCCAGCGCGCTGCTCTGCCGATGCCCTACTCGTCGCTACCGTCGTGAGCCTGGTCATCCCCGAACGCGGGTCGAACCGTGGCTCGCGGGCGAGGCCGCTGTCGATCACGATGCGGACACCATCGACGGTCAATGACGTTTCGGCGATGTCGGTCGAGAGCACGACGCGCCGTCGCCCGGGTGGCGATGGGGCCAGCGCGAGATCCTGTTCGGCGAGGCTCAGTGCACCGGCCAGTGGATATACGTCGATATTCGGCCCGAGCACCTGGTTCAGCTGCTGCTCGGTGCGGCGGATCTCACCGATGCCCGGCAAGAACACAAGGATGTCGCCTTCGCCATCACCAAGACCACGGAGCACGGCGGCAACGACGTCGGGTTCGATGCGCTGCTGGCCAGGTCGCTGCGGACGCTTGCCGCGAGTCGGCGCTGAACGCGGCAGCCACTGCACGTCGATCGGGAAGGTTCGGCCCTCGCTGGTAATCACCGGGGCGTCGAGCAGCTTCATCAGCCCATCGGTGTCGGGGGTAGCCGACATGGCAATGATGCGCAGATCGGGCCGCAACTCGGCCGCTACATCGAGCGTCAGCGCGAGGCCAACATCAGTCGTGAGGTTGCGTTCGTGGACCTCGTCGAAGATGACGCAGCCGACGCCGGGAAGTTCGGGGTTGTTTTGGAGCCGTCGCGTCAGAACGCCCTCGGTCAGGACCTCGATCCGAGTCGTCGCCGTGATTTCTCGCTCGTCGCGTGTTTGGTAGCCGACGAGCTTTCCAATCGGGGTTCGCGTCGTCGCGGACATTCGCTGAGCCGCAGCACGTGTTGCGAGGCGACGTGGCTCGAGCATGATGATCGTCTGATCGCCGAGCCAAGGTTCGTCGAGCAGCGCAAGCGGAACGACGGTGGTCTTGCCAGCGCCGGGGGGTGCAACAAGGACGGCACGACGCCGTTCGATCAGTGCGAGACGAAGGGCATTGAGTGCATCCTTAACTGGCAGGTCAGGAAGATCTGCCGAATAAGGCCGGCCGGCCATCAGCAGTAGTCGACGATCAGCCGAGGGCCGGTGAGCCGCTGAAGGGCCCTGGATCGCTGGCGCCGGGAATGTCGAGCGATGTCCACGACGTGACGTCAGCAATGGAGTCGGCAACGATTTGCCATTCGGCTGGGTGCCAGCCCTGGGCTTTCGCTGCGACCGAACCATCGACACGGGTGAAGACGAATGCCGGAAGCTCGGTGAGCCCCATGGCTTTCACCGCCGAACGGTCGGCGTCGCAGAACACGAGGAACTGGTTGGCGAGCGGGCCGAGAAACGCACGAGCATCGTCAGCACCAGCGGTGACGACGAAGTTGATCCGAGCATGGGAGCTACGGAACTGCTCGAGCACCCGTGTTGCGGCGCGAAGAACCCACGAGCTTTCGTTGGTGTACGGGTCGAGCACCACCGAGGCCAGGTGGAACGTTGTCAACCAGTCCATGATCGGTCGGGCCTGGCCCAGGCCGCCGACCGTTAACGGCGTCAGGTTCAATTCGTTTGGGAGCTGCGTCACAGTGGGATCGGCCACGGGCGAGAGCGTAGCGAGTCAGGTGCCCGCCAACCCAACATGTGACGCGGGTACGTTGAGGGTCGATGCATCCAATTGAGCACCTTCGTTATGTTGCCCGGGCCCAAGGGGCCGATCCAGCTTCCCTGGTCGAGGAAACCGCACACGCTCTCGGGTCGTTGCGAATGGACCCGTCAGGCATCGTTGTTGCCTGCCGTCGGATTGTTCAGCGACACCCATTCACTGGGGCCCTGTGGTGGTTGTGCGCCAACGTGTCGACTTCTTCAGAGCCGTTCGATGCCGTCTGGGAATTGGCCGAACAGATTCGCGCTGACCGAACCGGTTCTGAACTGGCAGCCGCATTGCCCGACGACGCAACGGTGGCAACCATCGGCAACCCAAGTGTGATTGGCGATGGCTTGATTCGTCGCGGCGACATCCGCGTGCTGGCGCTCGATGTGCAGCACGCGGCAACGTCGTTCGTTAGGCGCTTAGAGCGGTACGACGTCGACTACGAGCCCGTCGATGCTGGCGCAGCGGGTGCTGTGGCCCGCAAGGCGGACGCCGTACTGATCGAAGCATTGGCATGCGATAGCGACCGTGTGATTGCTCCAATGGGCTCCTCAACGCTTGCCGCAGCCGCTGCTGCGTGGGGGACACCGGTGTGGCTGGTTGCAGGCGTCGGCCGCCGTCTGCCCAGCGGGATGATCGATGCCATGGTCGCCAAGATCAACGAGCTCACCGCCGTCGACGACGCCGCGCCAACCGACCCGCTCGGAGTGCGAACGACTGCCACGATGGACGCGTGGGATCTCGACGTCGAAGTCATTCCGACGTCGATGATTTCTGACGTCGTTGGCCCCCACGGACACGTCCCGATGGGCCCACCGGCGATCAAGCCGGAATGCCCTATGGCCTGGGAACTTCTCAAACACAGCCCCATGTGACTTGCGTTTTTCGTCAGCGTGATGGAAATGGCTTGAATGTCAGCCAATTTCATCACGCAGACGTTGTTTGAGCGTCCGGATGACCATGTCGGGGGAGTGCATGACGTCCGTGTAGGTG
>CALAHA010000081.1 GCA_937891565.1 uncultured Ilumatobacter sp.
CGTGGCGTTGCGTGACGTCGTGCTCGACCAGCCGCCAGCCATCGTGCCACCCGTGATCGCCGGGGTTCGCGGACCGAAGTCGCTCGCGATGGCCGGCCGCGTGTGCGATGGCGTCGTGCTCGCCGACGGCGTGGGCCCGACATATGTCCGCGAAACAATTCGAAATGCGGGTTCCCCCAACAACTTCCGGGTCTCGGTGTTCAGCGCGCTGTGCCTGACCCCGACGCAGCGCGAGGCCTATGAGCTGATGACGCCGTACCTGTCGTTCCAGCTCACCGCTCAACACCCATCCATTCGGGCCCACCCGCATTTCGACGAGATGGTCGAGCGGTTCACAACCAAGGGCGATGCTGCCATTGCCGACTTTCCTGCCGAGTGGTGGACCGAAATAGGCGCAATCGGCGATCGCGACGCGGTACTCGGCCACATCGAAGCACTGGGTAACGCTGGGGCAACCGACGTCGCGCTGTTCCGCAGTCCAACACTCGAGTTAGCTCGCGAGGACCTTGCGACAGTGCGAGAGATCAGCAAGCATTACCGAAATAAGTAGGGGCAGCGAGCGTAACCAGCAAGGGCGCGCCGGTCAGCGCGCTCAAGAGGTGCGCCCGGTCGAGCGAGAGCGAGTCGGGCCGTCAGGCCCGAGAAAAGAGCTCAAGGCGACGAAGTCGTCGGCGGCGCAGCCGCCATACCGTCGTCAGACGGTGAGCTCGCACCAATCCAGGTACTTCGGGTTCTCACGGCGCACTGTGGCGAGATACGCCTCTGACATCGCCAGAGTCATCGGCCCGGGGCACGGGATCTCGCGGTCATCAATCGAGTTAATCGAGCTCACTTCGGCCGCGGTGCCGCAAACGAAGGCTTCGTCGGCGATGTACAGGTCGCTGCGGGCGATGTTGTCGACTTGGACTTCGAACCCGAGGTCTTTGGCGAGGGCGCCCACCGTGCTCTGCGTGATGCCTTCGAGCGCACCAGCCGACAGCGGCGGGGTGAGCAACTTGCCGTGACGGGCAACGAAGATGTTCTCGCCCGTACATTCGGCGACGAGACCGTTGGGTGCGAGCATGATTGCCTCGTCGTAGCCGGCCTTGAGCGCTTCGACCTTCGCAAGCGACGAGTTGACGTAATTGCCAACAGTCTTTGCCGCGGGCGGCATCGTGTTGTGGTCGTGACGGGTCCACGAAGAAATCTTCATCCGCACGCCCTTGGTGACTGCTTCGTCACCGAGGAGCGCGCCCCATGGCCAACAGGCAATGGCGACGTCTGTCGAACAGGGCAGGGTGTTCAAGCCCATTTCGCCGTAGCCGAGGTATGCCAGCGGGCGCACGTAGCACGAGTCGAGCCCGGTCGAGGCAACGGTGTCCTTGGTGGCTTGGACAAGTTCGTCGACCGTGTACGGGATCGAGAAGCCGAGAATCTTGGCCGAATCGAACAGGCGCTTGATGTGCTCGGTGAGGCGGAAGATCGATGGGCCGTCGGCGGTTGCGTAGGCGCGGATGCCTTCGAACACGCCGGTGCCGTAGTGGAGGGTGTGGGTGAGCACGTGGACTTGGGCCTTATCCCAGTCGACGAGATCGCCGTTCATCCAGATCTTCGGTGTGGGTGTGATTGGCATGACGTCAGTTTCCCACGCGAGCAGCGATTGCGTCGCCAACGTCTGTGGTGCTGCCGGTAACCGGTTGAGCGCAGGCGGCACGAATGCGGTCGGCGGCGGCGCCTTCGTCGAGGAAGTCGAGCATGAGCGCAGCGGACAGGATGGCTGCAGTCGGGTTGGCCTTGTTCTGGCCGGCGATATCGGGTGCCGAACCGTGCACGGGCTCGAACATTGATGGTCCGGTGCGAGCCGGGTTGAGGTTGGCCGATGATGCGAGGCCGATGCCACCCGACACTGCACCACCGAGGTCGGTGAGGATGTCGCCAAAGAGGTTGTCGGTGACGATCACGTCGTAGCGGTGCGGATCCTGAACAAAGTAGATGCAGGCTGCATCTACATGGTTGTAGGCGGTGTCGACCTGCGGGTACTCGGCAGCGACGGCGTCGAAGGTCCGCTGCCACAGGTCGCCAGCGAACGACAGCACGTTGGTCTTGTGGACCAGCGTGACGTGCTTGCGTTCACGGGTGGCAGCCAATTCGAAGGCGTAGCGGATGCACCGTTCGACACCGAAGCGCGTGTTGACCGAGCCCTGGGTTGCCACTTCGTTGGGGGTGCCGACGCGCAGCACGCCGCCTTCGCCGACGTATGGACCCTCGGTGTTTTCGCGGATGACGATGAAGTCGTGCTGGACAGTGCCACCGGGCGCCGTACCGAGGAACGGGCGCTGGTTGATGTACAGATCGAGGTCGAAGCGCATTTTGAGCAGCAGGCCACGCTCGATCACACCGGGCTTCACGTCGGGGTGCCCGACGGCGCCGAGCAGGATGCTGTCGAACGGCCGAAGCGCGTCAAGCGTCTCGTCGCTCAGGATTTCGCCGTCACGCAGATAGCGATCGCCACCCAGATCGAACTCCGTCGTGGCGATGTCCACGCCTGCGGCACGGATGACCTTGATGGCTTCGGCGGTGACATCGGGTCCAATCCCGTCGCCACCGATCACTGCAATGTTGTGCGTCATACGGCGGCGAGGCTAGCCGCACCCTCTCGTCAGTTCCGATTGGGACGGATTCGCAACGATCTGATTCGCAACTCTCTCACAATCGGGCCTGGCTCGCTATCGTCTCTGAAATGGCTGGAGCGAAGTTGTCCAAATCCGCCCTCGAGCGTTTGCAGGCGGAATTTCACGATCTCACCACGCGGGGGCGGATCGAAGTTGCCGACAAGATCGAACGGGCGCGAGAAGAAGGCGATCTCAAAGAGAACGCCGGCTACCACGCTGCCAAAGATGAGCAAGGTCACATGGAAGGTCGCATCCGTCAGCTGGAGTACCTGATCGACGAACCCGAGATCGTCCAGAATCAGGTCTACGCACTTGTGTACGACGGCGACTCCGACGACATGGCCGAGCGCTACATGATCGGCAACATGGAAGAAGAGATCGACGACGCCGACGTCATCAGCTCCACGTCGCCGCTTGGCGCAGCGCTCAGCGGCGCGTCTGCCGGCGATTCGATCACGTACGACGCGCCCAACGGTTCGATGACCGTCAAGGTGCTGAGCGTCGATTCCGTTTGAGCATGCCGCGCAAGCCGGGCGGCAAGACAGACGACGTTACAGACGACGACCTCAGCTCGCGCTCAGCAGCTGACGCTGACAGTCAGCTCAATGGTCCCGAGGTTGCTGCCGTCATCGACGTCCCGAAACCCAACTTCCCACCCAGCAAGTTCGTCCATCTCCCTGACCGCGGTGATCTGCTTGTTCGCGATTTCGGCGGGCCACCGGGCGCACCGACGATCATGCTGCTCCACGGATGGACTGCGTCGGCTGACCTCAACTGGTTCCGCTGCTACAAAGGTCTTGGCGAGCACTACCGCGTGGTGGCGTTCGACCATCGGGGGCATGGTTCCGGAGTTCGCTCCAAGAAGACGTTTCGACTCGAAGACTGTGCCGACGATGCCGTCGATGTGGCAACCGCCCTCGGCATCGACGCGTTCATCCCCGTCGGCTACTCAATGGGCGGCCCGATTGCTCAGCTCATTTGGAGGCGTCACCCCGAACGAACCACCGGGCTTGTTCTCTGCGCCACCGCACCGTTTTTTTCGAACCGTCGGCCCGAGCGGCTGTCGTTCCTCGGCCTGGCCGGCCTCGCCACGCTTGCGAAGTACACGCCGGACCAGACGCGCGAGTGGTTGACCGAGCAGTTGTATCTGCAGCGACGCGCCGAAACGTGGGAGCCCTGGGCAATCGCAGAAGCATCGAGCCACGACTGGCGGATGCTGCTCGAAGCAGGCAAGGCAATCGGCCGATTTTCATCTGCTGACTGGATCGGCGAGGTTGACGTCCCCACTGGCGTTCTCATCACAATGAACGACCCGGTGATCCCGCTGGCCAGGCAGGTCAAACTGTTCGAATTGATCGGGCAGGCTGAGGCGTTCCGCGTCGATGGCGGCCATGATGCCGTCGTGGCCCAAGCCGACCAGTTCGTTCCGACGTTGTTGCGCGCACTCGATTCGGTCAATCGCCGCGCGATTGCCGCGAGTCGCGCATCATGAAGTGGCGTATCCCGCTCGCTGTTGTCGCACTCGGCACCGCGGCAGCCGTCATCTCTCGCCGGCTCGACGCAGCCGAGTTGGGTCGATCATGGACAGGCCGAAATGCCCGACTCGTTCGCATGGGCGCCAAAGTGGGCGGCACCTATGCGTCAACCGCAGCTCGCAAGACCTTTGCCTCCACCGAGCGTCGCGAAGAACTTGACCGCAAACGCGAGTTCAAGACGGCGCAGCAGGTCGCCGACGAGTTAGGCCAGATGAAGGGCGCCCTGATGAAGCTCGGCCAGATGGCCAGTTATCTCGACGATGGGCTCCCCGAACCATTGCGAATGGCCCTCGCCCAGCTCCAGTCGAACGCTCCGCCAATGTCAACTGCTCTTGCGATTGCCACGGTGGAAGCCGAGCTGGGTAAACCAATCGCCGAGCTCTTCGTCGAGTTCGACCCCGAACCGATCGCTGCTGCCTCGATTGGGCAGGTCCACCGAGCAATCATCAAGGATCCCAAGTCAGGCCAAGAACGCGCTGTTGCCGTCAAGGTGCAGTACCCGGGCGTTGACCAGGCAATCGTTTCCGACCTGAAGAACGCTGACCTACTCGGTGTGCTGCTCAAGCAGGCCTTCGGCGGCCTCGACCCGACCGAGATGGTCGACGAGATCAAGATCCGTCTCGCCGAAGAGGTCGACTATGAACTCGAAGCACGCAACCAACAAAAATTCGCCGAGTACTACGCGGGCCACCCGTACTTTCAGATTCCGGCAGTCGTTCCTGAGTTCAGCACCAGGCGAGTACTCACCTCGGAACTCGTTGAGGGGTTCGGCTGGGCCGAGCTACTGACGCGGCCGCAGGCCGAGCGCGACCATGCCGGTGAAGTGATCTTCCGCTTCGTCTTCCGCAGCTTGTACCGGATGGGCGCCTTCAACGGCGATCCGCATCCGGGCAACTACCTGTTCCATGACGACGGCACGGTGACGTTCCTCGACTTCGGGCTGGTCAAGCACTTCACCCACGACGAATTGGACACCTTTGCGACCATGGTCGAGGCCGCAGCAGTCAAGAAGGACGCTGCGGAGTTCCGACGCATCGTCGAAGCAGCCGGAATGTTGCAACCCGGAGCGCCCGTCAACACCGACGAGGTCGGCGAGTATTTCTCGCTCTTCTACGACACCGTTGCCAACGACGCCGAGATGACCTGGACACGCGAGTATGCGAACAAGATCGTGCGTCACACGTTTGACCGTGACAGCCCGATCAGCCAGTACGCCACGGTGCCGCGGGCGTTCGTCTTCATTCAGCGCATCAACCTGGGCCTCTATGCACTCCTGGGCGAACTGAACGCAACGGGCAACTACCGGCGTATCGCATCGGAGCTGTGGCCGTTCGTTGACGCCGGCCCCGACTCGCCTGTCGGCGAAGCAGAAACGGCCTGGCTGGCCCGCCGCTGAACCGCTACCCGCTGGGCTGCGCGACGATGCGGCAACGACACACACCATCTGAGCCAACAAAACGATCCTCACCGGTACCGCCCCGACGGTCCGCGACATGCGCTTGCGGGTGGCCGATGTGTTCCAGGGCGGCACGCGGGTCGCCTCACCCACGCTGCAATCAGTAGGCGCCGAACAGGTCCACGACGAGCACTGCATCGACTCCGACCGGCAGACCGACCTGCGGGTTGCCAGTCTCACCGAAACCAAATGCCGGCGGGAAGGTGATCGCACGTCGACCGCCGACCTTCATTCCGGGCATGCCCTGCACGATGGCCTCGAACTGACCCTCGGTCATCGGGATCTGAATTGGTTCGCTTGTCCAAGTGCTGTAGAGTAGCACGCCGCTGTCGGCGCGGAACAGCACCAAGTTGAACACTGCGGTCTGGCCCTTTTCAAGGACTGCTCCGTCACCTTCGATCAGATCTTCGAACGACAGCTCGGTGGCACCCTCAGACGTTTCGACACCCATCTCGGTCGGTGCCGCAGATGCGTCCGGTGCCTTGATAACCGAGCGGACATCAATGACGAACGTCAGCGGCTCGTTCTCGCGGATCACGTCACTACGCGCCGCCTCGCCGTAAGCCTGAGCGCTGGGGATGTCGAGCTGGAGGCGGGCACCGGTTTGTGCGCCGAGGAGCCCGTCGTTCCATCCCTGGATGACCTGTGCCTGGCCGAGCGGGCCGACCGCGAAGGGCGTGCCGCGGTCGTAGCTGTTGTCGAACTCGACGCCATCGAGCGCCCGCACCCCGATGTAGTCGACAATCACCGTGTCGCCGGCTTCTGCGATCGGGCCGTCGCCTTCGATCAACACGGTCACGTCGAGTACTTCAACGTCGACGCCGGGGACGTCGATGTCGGTCGGCTTGTCGGCGCTCGCTTCGCTCAGCGGCGACACATCGGCGTCAGAGGTTGGAGCGGCATCGCCAGATGAATCAACCTCGTCAGCGACCGTCTGTTCGGTAGCGACCGAATCATCTGCGGGCGCAGCCGAATTGGACCCGCTGCAACCAGCAATGGCAAGTGAGGCAATAACAATGAAGGGAACCGTGCGACGCATGGCCCGCACGCTACCGGCGCGCGTTCGCCCGAATGGGTCAACCTCAACCCGCACCCAGCCCCGTTGACGCGTCAGACTCAGGCGATGCACGTTTCTCGCCCGTCAGCAATCGGTGCCGGGATGCTCTTCACCGGCGCTGGCATCGCCCACTTTGCGAAGCCCGACTTCTTCGAAGCAATCGTGCCCGACTGGATTCCGAATGCGGCACTCGCCAACCGCCTCAGTGGGGCGGCCGAGTTGGCCTTCGGACTCGCGATGTTGCACCCGCGGACTCGCAAACTCTCAGCGCTCGGGCTCTTCGCATTGACGATCGCCGTGTTCCCAGCCAACATCGATATGGCCGTCAACCGCGTCGAGCCCCAGGTCGTCGAGGGACAGTTCAGTCGCAGGGTCGGAACTGCGACCGGTCCGCTCAATTGGGTCCGCCTGCCGCTCCAGCTCCCGCTTTTGTGGTGGCTCTGGAAGGAGTACCGTGCTGCGTCCGTTCCGACCGGCTGACCGCTCCGGTCAAAGCCGGATTTGGGCCGCTGCAGCAACGACGGCAGGACCAAATCGGCGGCCCGGCTGTTTGGTGAGTCGCTCGACCGGACCGCTCACCGAGATGGCCGCCACAATCGTCCCGTCACCCGAGCGCACTGCAACGCTCACTGATGCTGCCCCGGCCTCGCGCTCGCCGACGCTCTGTAGCCAGCCAGTCTTGGTTGGCTCGCCGGTCAATAGACGCCCTGACGAGCCGACGTCGATGGGAAGCAACGACCCTTCCGGCACGATCCACCGGAGCCCATGCGACGACTCAAGCGAGAGCACGCACCGCCGCTGGTTGCCCTCGCGAACGAAGAGTTGAACGGCCTCCCCAGTCGAGTCGCGCAGCGCTGTAGCGATCGGCCGGACAACGTCGACGAGCGGGAATCGTTCGGATGATTGCTGACCGAGCGCCACCAGGCCATGACCGAGCTCAAATCTGCCCTCGCCATCGCGGCGCAGCAACCCGTGTACTTCGAGTGAAGTGGCCAGCCGGTGCGCTGTGGCTCGCGGTAGCCCGGTCGACTGCTGGAGCTGCGACAAGCCCTGCGGCTCGACCGAGACCGCTCGGAGTACGAGCATCGACTTGTCAAGCACGCCGACACCCGTGCTCAGAATCTCGGTGACGCCGCAACTGGCCGCTACGCTGTCCATATTGCAAGAACCATATCTCACAATGTGGGAACTGCCGCATCCGTTCAACTGACGTAGAAACCGAGCAACACATGGGCAAGACACTGCCAGAAAAGGTCTGGGAACGCCACCTGGTCCACTCCGCCGAGGGCGAACCTGAGTTGCTGTACATCGACCTGCACCTCGTGCATGAAGTCACGAGCCCACAGGCATTCGACGGCCTGCGCCTCACCGGACGGGGCGTACGCCGACCTGATCTCACGCTCGCCACCGAAGATCACAACGTGCCCACCGAAAACATCGATCAACCGATTGCCGATCCAATCTCGGCGAAACAGATCGACACCCTCCGCGTCAACACCGCCGAGTTCGGCATCACCAATTTTCCAATGGGCGACCCTGACCAAGGCATCGTCCACGTGATCGGCCCAGAACAGGGCCGCACCATGCCCGGCATGACCATCGTGTGCGGCGACTCGCACACCGCCACACACGGCGCCTTCGGCGCAATCGCTTTCGGCATTGGTACCAGCGAGGTCGAACATGTTCTCGCTACCCAGACACTCCCCCAGAGCCGACCCAAGTGGATGTCGGTCACGGTCGATGGCGAGCTCCAGCCCGGCGCGACTGCCAAGGACATCATCCTTGCGATCCTCGGCGAGATCGGCACGAGCGGCGGCATCGGCCACATCATCGAGTACCGCGGCTCTGCCATCCGGGCGCTCTCGATGGAAGGCCGCATGACCGTCTGCAACATGTCGATTGAAGCTGGCGCCAAGGCCGGGCTTATCGCCCCCGATGCCACAACGTTCGACTACCTCAAAGGCCGCCAGCACGCACCCCAAGGCGCCAACTGGGACGCCGCAGTAGCCGACTGGAAGACACTCTTCTCGGACGACGACGCAGTGTGGGACGCCGACGTCGTGCTCGACGCCGCACAAATCTCACCGCATGTTTCGTGGGGCACCAACCCCGGCCAGGTCGGGCCCATCGACCGGCCTATCCCCTCCCCGAGCGACTTCGAGAGCGCAACCGCACAGGAGACCGTGCAGCGCGCACTCGACTACATGGGCCTCGAAGCCGGCCAGTCGATGCGCGACGTCAGTGTCGACACCGTGTTCATCGGCTCGTGTACTAACAGCCGGATAGAAGACCTCCGCGCCGCTGCTGCAGTCATGCAAGGGCGCACCGTCACCGTGCCTCGTGTGATGATCGTTCCCGGCAGCCACCGCGTGAAGGCCCAGGCGATCGAAGAAGGCCTCGACAAAATCTTCACAGCGGCCGGCGCTGACTGGCGCGAGCCGGGCTGCTCGATGTGCCTCGCGATGAACCCAGACAAGCTCGCTCCCAAGGAGCGCGCAGCGTCCACCAGCAACCGCAACTTCGAAGGCCGCCAGGGCCCCGGTGGCCGCACCCACCTCGTCTCGCCTGCCGTCGCCGCTGCAACGGCAATCAAGGGCACGTTTTGCACACCTGCGGACCTCCCCGTACGCGGCGACACGGAGGTGGCCAAGTGAAGTCTGTCCAGATCATCACCGGAACCGGCGTACCGCTGAAGCGCTCCGACGTCGACACCGACCAGATCATTCCCGCCATCTGGCTCAAGCAAGTCGAGCGCACCGGCTTCGAAAAGGGCCTCTTTTCGGCATGGCGCGACGAGCAGGGTTTCGTGCTGAACGACGAACGATACGCAGGCGCCAACATCCTCGTCGCTGGCCCGGCCTTCGGTGTTGGCTCGTCCCGCGAGCACGCCGTCTGGGCCATCCAGCAGTACGGATTCGATGCAGTCATCGCACCGAGCTTTTCTGACATCTTCCGAAACAACTGCACCAAGAACGGCCTCGTGCCGGTGATCCTTCCCGAGGCCATCGTCGAAGCGATCTGGGATGCCATCGAGGCCGACGCCGCCACATCGATCGTCGTCGACATGGAACAACTCAAGGTCGAAGTTCCTGCCGCTGGCATCGACGAGTCGTTTCCGATGGACGCAGCCACGCAGCACCGCTTTCTCAACGGCCTCGATGACATCGGCATCACGATGACGCACATCGACAAAATTGCGAGCTTCGAGAACAGCCGCCCTGGTTGGCTCGGCTGAGTTTCAGTTGGGGTCTGACCCCAACTGAAACGGGGTGATCGGCCAGAATCGTGCGATGGCAGACATCCACGGCACATCCGCTCCCGAATACGGCAAGCTCGGTGAGCTACTGAGCAGCACAATTGACAACGGCAAAGACGTCGGCGCGTCGGTCTCGGTCACCGTCGACGGTGAAACCGTCGTCGACATCTGGGGCGGCTGGGCCGACGAGGCCAAGACCACCCCGTGGTCTGAGCACACGATCGTCAACGTCTGGTCGACTACCAAAACAATGACTTTCCTCGCGGCGTTGATTCTCGCTGAGCGCGGCCAGCTTGATTTCCACGAGAAGGTGGCGACCTATTGGCCAGAATTCGCTCAGAATGGCAAGGCTGACATCGAAGTCCGCCACCTGATGGGCCACACGTCCGGCGTCAGTGCCTGGGAACAGCCCGTCACCACCGAGGACATCTACGACTGGGAGAAGTCAACGTCGATGCTCGCCGCGCAAGCACCGTGGTGGACACCGGGCGAAGGCTCTGGCTACCACGCACTCAATCAGGGCCATTTAATCGGCGAGGTCATCCGCCGCATCGACGGCCGAATGCTCGGTGACTTTTTTGCCGAGGAAATAGCGCGTCCCCTCGGGGCCGACTTTCACATCGGGCTCGACCCGGCCGAATTCGACCGGGTGTCGAATGTGATTCCGCCGCCGCCGCTTGATTTCGACCTTGCAGCACTCGACCCCAACGGTGTGCTGATCAAGACTTTCACCGGCCCCGCACCGGGCGCCGAAACGGCCTGGACGCCCGAGTGGCGCCAGGCCTGCATCGGCGCAGCCAACGGCCACGGCAACGCCCGCTCGGTTGCGCGCGTCCAGGCCATCGTTGCCAACGGTGGCACCGTCGACGGGGTCTCGCTCCTGTCTGCCGACACGATTCAGATGATCTTCGAAGAACAGGCCCACGGTGTCGACCAGGTGCTCGGCCTCCCGGTGCGCTTCGGGATGGGCTACGCCCTGCACTCCGAAGCAGTCCCGTACCTTCCAGAGGGCAACTACGCCTACTGGGGCGGTTGGGGCGGATCGTCGATCATTGTCGACATCGACCGCAAGATCAGCTTCGCCTACGTGATGAACCGGATGGACGAAGGGCTGCTTGGCGACATGCGCGGCATCAACCTCGCTCGAGAGGTCTTCAAGCGCTGATCAGCGCAGCCTGAGCGTCAGATCTTGACGACCATCTTGCCGGTATTGGCACCAGCGAGGAGCCCAATGAACGCTTCGCCGGCATTCTCGATGCCTTCGATAACCGTTTCGTCATGCTTGATCGTGCCGTCGGCAAGCCATCCGCCGACCTCGGTGATGAAGTCTTGCATCATGTCCCAGTGATCGCTCACGATGAAGCCACGCAGGTTCAGTCGCTTGCCGATTGCCAGTGACATGTTGTTCGGGCCCGGTGCCGGCTCGGTGTTGTTGTATGCCGAGATCGCTCCGCACAGCGCGACGCGACCCATCGGGTTCAGGGCGTGTATCGCTGCCTGCAGGTGCTCGCCGCCAACGTTGTCGAAGTAGACATCGATGCCGTCAGGTGCCGCTGCGAACAACTGCTTGGCGACAGGACCGGACTTGTAATTGAAAGCCGAGTCGTAGCCGAGTACGTCGGTCAGCCACGCAACCTTGTCGTCAGAGCCTGCCGAACCAATGACACGTGAAGCGCCCTTCAGCTTTGCGAGTTGTCCAACGAGTGAGCCAACAGCTCCGGCTGCACCGGACACGAACACAGCGTCGCCTTCTTTGAACGACGCCACGTCGAGCAGCCCGGCGTAGGCAGTCATTCCTGGCATGCCGAGGACGCCAAGGTTCGCCGACAGCGAAACCCCATCAATCACCGCGGCCGGCTGGACAGCCGAGCCTTGGACAATGGCAATCTCACGCCAGCCGAGATTGTGGACAACCTGGCTGCCGACGGGCACTGTGGCCGACTTCGATTCGATGACTTCGCCCACGGCACCGCCTTCGAGTGGCTGACCGATCTGGAACGGCGCCACGTACGACTTGACGTCATTCATGCGGCCCCGCATGTACGGGTCGACGGACATGAAACGGTTGGCAATCATGACCTCACCGTCTTGGAGTTCCCGGACGAGCGATTCCGCAACTTCGAAGTTCTCAAGTACCGGAGCGCCATTCGGGCGGGAGGCGAGATTGACGTGGCGGGAGGTGCGGGTCATAGCCCGACCATACCCAAATCGAGCAGCACTCAACCGGTCGGCTCCATACCTTCTCAAAGTCCGCTCAAAGTCCGCTCAAAGTCCGC
>CALAHA010000082.1 GCA_937891565.1 uncultured Ilumatobacter sp.
CCGGCCCGAACTGCTCCATGAAGTGGCGCATGCCGCCTTCTCCCCCGGCGATTCGATACGTCTCGAACGTGCCCATCTGCGCCCACCGAAGGCCGAATCCGTAACGGATCGCGTCGTCGATCTCTTCGGTGGTGGCGATGCCATCGTTGACCAGCCACAGCGCTTCACGCCAAACCGCTTCGAGGAGACGATCGGCAATGAAGGCATCAATCTCTTTGCGCACGTGGAGCGGATGCATACCGAGCGCTCGGTAGGTGTCCATCGCACGGTCGATCGTCCCAAGTGATGTCTGTTCACCACCGACGATCTCGACGAGCGGCAACAGGTAGACCGGGTTAAACGGGTGAGCGACGACGAGCCGTTCTGGGCGGGCCATCGATGTTGCGAGGTCCGTCGGCTTGTATCCCGAGGTCGACGACGCAATGATCGCATCAGCTGGTGCAGCAGCATCGATGGCTGCCAACGTCGAGTGCTTGATGTCGAGCCGCTCTGGAACACTTTCCTGGATCAGCCCCGCGTCGGCCACGGCTTCTTCAATCGAGGCACACAAAGACAACGAACCAACGTGGTCTGTCGACAGGCCAAGTGCATCCCATGCCGAAATAGCGTCGGCGAACACGTCGTCCAGTATCTCCGAGGCATTTGGTGACGGGTCATACGCCGCAACGTTGATCCCGCGAAGCCGCATCCGCGCCGCCCAAGCAGCACCGATCACACCACACCCCACGACCGCGCCGCGCTGTGGCAGATCAGCCATGGCGGGTGAGCTGCATCTTCTCGCGAACTTCTGCCGACGTCATGATGTCGAAGTTCATGCTGCTCAAGATGTCAACGGCCCGTTCGACCAGGTCGCGGTTCGTCGCCAACTGGCCCCGGTCGAGGTAGAGGTTGTCTTCGAGACCCACGCGCACGTTGCCGCCGGCAATCGCAGCGAGGGCTACGTATTCGAGCTGCTTGCGCCCGATCGAGAACGCACTGAATGTCCAACTGTCGGGAATGTTGTTGACCATCGCCATGAAGGTATTCAAGTCCGGCGGCGCGCCCCACGGGATTCCCATGCACAACTGCACCATGACCGGGTCAGCAATGAGTCCCTGCTCGACAAGCGACTTCGCCTGCCAGAGGTGGCCGGTGTCGAACACTTCGATCTCCGGACGCACACCGAGCTCCTGAATTTGGCGGGCCATTTCGGCAAGGATCGACGGGGTGTTCGTCATGACGTAGTCGCCCTCGCCAAAGTTCATCGATCCGCAGTCGATGGTGCAGATCTCGGGGAGGATTTTGCGGACGTGATCGAGCCGTTCGGACGCACCCACCATGTCGGTGCCAGCCGCGGCAAGCGGCAGCGGGCTTTCGACTGAACCAAAGGTGACATCGCCACCCATGCCGGCGGTGAGGTTGATCACCGGATCGACATCAGAGGCACGGATCCGATCGACCACTTCGGCGTAGTACTCGACCTCACGCGATGGCGCACCGGTCTCGGGATCGCGAACGTGAATATGTACGACAGCGGCGCCGGCTTTGGCTGCGGCAATACAGTCGTCGGCAATTGCTTCGGGGGTGTACGGCACCTTGTCGGACTTGCCAACGGTGTCGCCACTGCCGGTGACGGCGCAGGTGATGAAGACAGAACTCATGAGGTTTCCTTCTGATCAAGGGTCGGAGGGGTCGAGGAAGAGTGGTTCGGGGCGTGGCGGTTCAGGGCGTCACGATCAAGCACGCGTAGACGCGAGAGCAGCTCGTCACGGTCGACGTAGCAACCGGTGAGGACTCGCGATCCGGCGCCCGGATCAAATGCGTCGCGGCCGTGCAGGACTCGCCGGTTGTCAAAGCCGATAATGTCGCCGGGCTCGAAACGGGAACGCAGCATGAATCGGTCGTCGTGGGCGACGCTGGAGAAGATGCGCATCGCGTCATAGGCGCGCGGTACGTCGGCGGCTGGCATGTCGGGTGCGAGCCGGACCGGGTAGAAGGCGCGCATGGTCAGCTGCGAGCCGAGCTGACCCTGGTCG
>CALAHA010000083.1 GCA_937891565.1 uncultured Ilumatobacter sp.
GAAGTTGGCAAGGTCACGGTGGTGTGCCACGGATGGCGTGGCGGTTCGCTCTATGTCGACGTCGAGCCGGTGACCGACCAAACGGGTTGGACCGAGTTCCGGATCGTCGGCGTGCAGCCGCGGATGTGGTGGATTACTGGACACCCCGACGTGACGACCGACGTGCATGGCGACTGCGTCGTTGTGCGGCTACCGATTGCCAGCGCGGCCCTCGAGTTGACGCCTGCCAGCTACTGACTCAGAGGCGGCTGGCGAGGAATGCACGGGTGCGGGCCCGACCTTCGGGGTCCGACGCGAACTCTGATGCCGCGAGTTGGGTAACACCGGCGGCGGCGAGTTCGTCGAGCCGCGCCGCGCAGGTTGCCTCGTCGCCAATGATGGCGAGGTCTTCGGGGCCGCCGAGGCCTTCGCGGTCGAGCATTGCACGGTACGACGGGAGCTGGCCGTAGATCAGGAACGTCTTGGCGGCATTGGCGCGCGCTGCGTCGACGTCGTCGGTCACCCAAATCGGCATGCCCGCAACGACCTGTGGCGTCTCGCGCCCGGCGTTTGATGCTGCTTCGCTGATCGTGGGCACGGTGAGTTCGCTGAGCGTCTTCGCGCCGGTCATCCACGTGATGGTGCCGCCGCAACGCTCACCAGCGAGCTTCAACATCTGTGGGCCGAGTGCGGCAAGCAGCACCGGAGATTCGGGGGCGTTGATTGCCAGCTGCCCGCGGGCGGTGAGGGTCTCGCCGGCGAAGCTGACGCCTTCGCCGCGTACGAGTGGCATCAGCGCTTCGAGGTATTCGCGGGCGTGGCGGAGCGGCTTGTCGAACGAGTGGCCCCACATGCCTTCGACGACCGGCTTGTGGGAGAGGCCGATGCCGAGGGTGAAACGGCCGCCAGTGATCATGCTGGTGGTTTGGGCCTGCTCGGCCATGACCATTGGGTGGCGAGGGTAGGTCGGGACCACCGATGTGCCGAAGCGAATGTTCGGAACCGTTTGTGCGGCGGCGCCGATGATGTTCATCGCCTCAGCCTGTTGCACGATTTGTGGGAGCCAGTAGGTGTCGAACCCTGCTTCGGCCGACGCTGCTGCGTCCGCCACGATCGAGCTGAATCCGCCGCTACTCGCAACGCCTGAGAAAATACCAATGTCCATCGCGCCAGCATGGCCGCGCCGCGCTGCTAAAAGTGCATCGATGCGCGACCGTGGCGACGTGCTCGCCCTGCCGGCTGCACAGGTTGCACCATTTCGCTTTGAAACCGAGTTCCCGACGGAGATCGATGGCGTCGGAATGGCCGACTACCTCGAATGGATGACGACCTGCTGCGCCATCACGCCGACCGGTTGCTCAGCGCTGTCTTTGCCAGCAGGGTTCACCTCCGCAGGCCTTGCCGTTGGGCTGCAACTGGTGGCGCGAGTCGGCAACGATCGCGCGCCCCTCGAAGTCGCGTCAGCTCTCGAAGCTGTGAACCCGCAGTACCAACGTGTCCCAGTGTTGCTGATGGCGTAGCTTCCGGGAATGCCTGTACAACTTGCCAAGTCCGCCGTCGATCTCGGCATTGTGATCGAACAGAGCGAACGTTCGCTCGCGTTCTATGTCGGCCTCCTTGGCCTTGAGCACGTTGGCGACATGCCGATGCCCATCGGTGGCGGTGGGACGATGCACCGTTTGCAGTGCGGCGACACGGTCATCAAGTTGGTCAACCTCACCGCGACTCCGCCGCCCTCGCTGCCCGGCGGCATCGCCGGTGGCCTCGGATTTCGATACCTCACCCTGATCGTCTCGAACCTCGATGAGATTCTCGCCGAGTGTGCTGCCGCCGACGCCAACGTGGTCGTGCCGGCTTCGGAGATCCGGCCGGGCGTCCGCATCGGCATGGTCGAGGATCCGGACGGCAACTGGGTGGAGTTCGTCGAGGCCACCTGATGCCAGACAACGGGCTCGTTTGGGCGACCGAAATTACAGCCACATGTAGGTGGTCGTGGCGCTCGCAGCGCGCTTGCCATTGGGCAGGACGAGGTCGATTTGGCCGAATACGAGCGACCGGCCCGGCTTGGTTGCCCATGCTTCGAACGTGACCGTGCCGACGTCTTGGGGAACGCCACGTTCGAAGTTGGTGGCGAGCGACACCGTCGTGAAGCTGGCATCGGCGTCGGGGCGTAGCGACATCATCACGAACACCATGCCGGTGTCCATACATCCCAGGATCGCCTGCCCCGACAGCACACCACCGCCATGTGTGAGGCGCTCGATGACATCAAGTTCGAAGCGCACACGGCCCGGTTCGGCAGCGACGATGCGGAGCCCGAAGTCGGCCATCAACCCTGACCCGCCGGTGGCGAATGCCTCGGTGATCGATGCACTCAGTGCCGGGTCGTGGTCGATCGAGGTTTCATGCAGTTGGCTCACCGATCCGAGCGTAGGGGAGGAGGGTCGCTACGTTCTCCTCGTGCAACTCAACACGATTCGACGCGGACCAACAGAGGGCGGCGGCGTGCCCATTGTTTTCATCCACGGGCTCGGAACTTCTGCCCATAGTTGGGATGCCTGCGCCGAAGCGCTCGCTGACCGACACCTGACAATCGCGATCGACCTGCCTGGCCACGGCGACTCACCGTGCCCCGATGACGACCTCGAAGCGTTCACCCGTGATGCCGCCTTGGCCGACATCGACGAGGTTCTGGCCAGTATCGACGGCCCGGTGATCCTTGTCGGCCATTCGCTCGGCGGCTACCTGGCGCTCGCGCATGCAGCGACGCGCCCGAACGTCGCGCGTGGCGTGGTGGCAATCAACACCGGGCCCGGCTTCCGTGACCCGGAAAGGCGTGAGGGCTGGAATGCTCGCTCACGTCGCAACGCCCACCGATTCGGTGTTCCAGAGCGTGTCACCGACCTGAACCTGCAGCACGACTCGGTCGTGATGGATCGGCTTGGCGACATCACGACGCCGACCATCGTGCTCGCGGGCGGCGATGACCGCCCCGAGTATCAAGGCTCCGGTCAGTACCTCGAACGCAAGATGTCTGACGCGCGCCTGGTTGTGCTCGATGGTGGTGGACACTCGATGCACGAAGACACCCACGCCAGCGAAGTTGCCGACGTCATCGCCGACTTCGCCGCAGCCCTTCCCTGAGCATTTTCCCTCGGGTCAGAAGCGGACTGTCAGAGCAGTGAATTGATGTCGCTGATGACGCGGCCGATCCCAGCATGCGCGGCGGGGGATAGGCCGCCGAACGCGAGGAACGAGTGTGACAGCGAGTCTTCGCAACGATCGATGACGTTGAGGCCGGCGTCGCGCAGGGCAGCGGCGTATGCGTTTCCTTGATCACGGAGCGGGTCGAAACCAGCGGTGACAATGACAGCCGGTGCAACGTCACCGAGACGTTCGTGGAGTGCTGGGCTGAGCGCAGGGTCGGACCGATCGAACCCGTTGGGCAGCGCCTGAGAGAAGAACCACTCCAACGTGTCGATCGACAGTGGAAACGAGTCGGCGCATGAGACGAGCGAGCCGTCGGTCGCGGTTGCATCGGTGAG
>CALAHA010000084.1 GCA_937891565.1 uncultured Ilumatobacter sp.
CGGCTTGATCGCGGCGAGGTCGTAGGCAGCCACACCGACGGCGTCGACCGCCACGTCTATCGCACCCTCGGCAACGAGCATGTGTTGCCAGAAGTCGCCCATGCCGCGGCTGCGGCGGGCCTGCTGCTGCAGTGCAACGAGCCGATCGGTCTTGCCCAGTCGATCCCAACCGGAATTGTGGGTGACACTGACCTGGGCTTCGTCGAGTGCCGTGACGGCAGAAACTGCCATTGGTCGCGTCGCGCCGGTGTGTGATCGCACGTGTGCGCCCAGGCCAACGCCGCCCCACCAACGAAAGCCCAGCGCCGGCGCAGACACGACGCCGAGTACGGCCTCGTTCTCATGAGTCAGTGCAATGAGCGAGGCCCACACCGGAATGCCGCGCACAAAGCCGGAGGTTCCATCGATTGGATCGATCACCCAGCGCCACGGGGAACTTTCGTTACCGGCAGCGCCGTGCTCCTCGCCGAACGCAGCATGATCTGGACGTTCGCCGACGAGGGCGTTGACGATCAGCGTTTCGGCCTGCCGGTCGATCTCGGTTACCTCGGTCGCGTTGGCCTTCCAATCGACGGTGAAGTCGCGATCAATGAAATGCGGCAGCGTGAACGCGTCGGCGGCATCGGCAACGCTCAGCGCAAGTTCCAGTTCGCTTGCGAGCTGCTTGTCGAACGGCTTGTCAAACTGGTCAGTGAGATCCATCAGTCGGCAGTCTCGTCTGCTTGGTGGAAGTTCGGCGCGCGCTTTTCTTTGAGAGCGGCGAGGCCTTCTGCGGCATCAGGGCCGAGGAAGTTCAGCATCTCGTACGCCAGCGACGCCTCGAAGTTTGGAAGGGCCTGGCGGATCCAGTGGTTGAGTGCACGCTTCGTCAGCCGTGTCGCGTCGACCGGGCCTGCAGCAAGCTTGTTCGCGACCTCGAGTGCCGTCGTCATCACGTCGTCGGCGGGCACGGCCTTGGAGACGAGGCCGATTCGTTCGGCCTCCTTACCGTCGACGAAGTCGGCCGTCAGGAGGTAGTACTTTGCCTTCGCCATGCCGCACAGCAGCGGCCAGATCGCCACGGCGTGATCGCCGGCGCCAACACCGAGCCGGATGTGCCCGTCGGTCAGTTTGGCCGACTCGTTCATGACGCTCACGTCGGCCATCAATGCAACAGCGAGCCCGGCTCCGACGGCAACACCGTTGATTGCCGACACGATCGGCGTGTCGCATTCGATCATCGTTCGGACGATGTCGCCGGCTTCTTTCATCACGCGCATTGTCTGCGCGTAGTCACCGACCTGTTCGCTGATCCAGTCGAGGTCGCCTCCCGCGGAGAATGCTCGGCCTGCTCCGGTCACCACGACGGCCCGAACGGACTCGTCGTCGTGGATCGTGCGGAAGATTCGCGACAACTGGAGGTGGACGGCTGCGTCGGTTGCATTGAACTTGTCGGGATCGTTGAGCGTGATCCGCAGCACACCCCCAGCAATTCCACTCGGCAGGTCAAACAGCAGTCGGTCGTATGCAGCGTAGGCGTCGAGGTCGATGTTTGATGGTCGACTCGTCGGTGTTGATGTCGGTGTTGATGTCGGTGTTGATGTCGGTGTCGGTGTTGATGGGGTGATCACAGAGTCGCACGTTAGGAGATTCGTCTCGCAGGTGACGTAGCGTCGCCGCCGATGCAGGAGCGACTCCCGATGAATCGACAGGTCGTTCGAATCGCGATCGGCATGTTCGTGGTTGCGTACGGCACGAACGTGTCGACACCGTTCCTCGTGCTCTACAAGAGCCGCCTCGCCTTGTCGACCTCTCAGACGATGGCGATCTTCGTCGTGTACGTCGTGGGCATTCTCGCCAGCCTCGTGCTCGGTGGGGCGCTCTCGGATCGTTTCGGTCGCCGGCCGATTGTGCTGCCGATGATTGCGATGTCGGGCCTCGCCTCGGTCGGCATGATCTTCGGGCGCGATGAGTTCATTGCTCTGCTCGTCAGCCGGCTCGTGCTGGG
Organism: uncultured Ilumatobacter sp.; assembly: GCA_937891565.1. Classification (GTDB taxonomy): domain Bacteria; phylum Actinomycetota; class Acidimicrobiia; order Acidimicrobiales; family Ilumatobacteraceae; genus Ilumatobacter_A. Next base: position 1,988 of record CALAHA010000084.1, read on the forward strand.
GGCGGCCAGCGGCGCAGTGCTTGGTGTCGGAGCAGCGTGGTTGCTCGAGTTGTTTGGCCCGGGCAACGAGCATCGCGCTGCGCTCACGACGACGCTGGTGTCGTTTGCGGGCTTCGGCGGAGGGGCGCCAGTTTCGGCGGTCTTTCATTGGTTGCTCCCTGCGCCGCTGGTCCTTCCGTTTTTGCTGCATGTGGTCGCCATCGTGGGCGTACTCGTCATCGTCTGGCCTGTCAGGGAAACACATCGGTCCAAAGCAGGCCATCGACTCAGGCCATCGTTCGGTGTCCCGGTTGCTGCCCGGCGCACGTTCCTGATGGTGATTCTTCCGGCAGTGATCTGGATGTTCGCGTTTCCCTCAATGGGTTTTGCATTGTTCCCCGTGCTGATTAGCGACGCAGTCGAGGGCGGCGAGGTGGCGATTGCTGCTGCGGCGGGAGCTATCACAGCCTGGGGTGGCCTCGGTGCGAAGTCGATCGTCGGGCGCCTGGGTGGTCGGGTGGCGCTCCCCATTGGAATGGCGTGTGGCACCCTTGGCTACGTGATCGGCACCATTGCATTTGCAACGGATCGCTGGCCGCTGGTGCTGGTCGCTGCACCGTTGCTCGGTGTTGCGTCGGGCGTGATCACGATGTCGTGCCTGGCGCTCGCCGGGGCAATGGCGACGAACGAGCAGCGCGGCTCGCTGACCTCGACGGTGTACCTGCTCGGCTATCCCGGGATGACCATGCCGCTTATCGTCACGTCGATTGGCTCGGCGCTCACGATCTCGACCGCGCTGGTGATTGTCACCATCGTGGCAGGGGTCGCCACGGTGTTCGTCTTCTTTGCGGGGATGCGTTCAGGGGCACTGACCGTTGGCAACGCCGCCGACTGATC
>CALAHA010000085.1 GCA_937891565.1 uncultured Ilumatobacter sp.
GGCGCGGTGCACGTCGAACCCTCGACACAGGCTGAAGAGGTCAGCCTCGATGTCGCTCTCGCGCAGTGCGCCGCTCTGAATGGGCTGCAGAATGTCGCCGGCCTCGGTGAGTGCCCCGGCCATCGTGTCGACGAAGACTCGTGCGCGACCGGTCGCCACGTCGTCGGCTTCGCGCATCGCCGGCGTGAACGCACCGACGAGGTCGAGGTGGCAGCCAGCGTTCAGCGAGTCGCCCGAGATCACCGGCGCTGAGGACATGGTGGCGCAGGTGACGATGTCGGCAGTGGCGCATGCTGCGCCAAGATCGGTCGCCGAGGTTGCCGGGAAACCTTCGTTGCGTAGTGTCGCTGCGAGCTGCTCGGCGCCTGCTGCTCGATGGTTCCAGACGGTGACGTCGTCGATGGGAAACAGTGCGCAGTAACCCCGTGCCAGCTCGCCAGCGAGACGGCCGGAACCAACAACCACGAGCCGGTGCGAATCGGGTCGAGCGAGCATCGTCGCGGCGAGGACCGAGGCTGCTGCGGTCCGGCGTGCGGTGAGTGCTCCACCATCGAGGATCGCGAGAGGCACCCCGGTGGTGCCATTCAGGAGGAGGTAGTTGCCGTTGATGGTCGCAACGTCGGTGTCGCGGTTGGTGGGGAAGACGGTGACGAGTTTGACGCCCGCGTATTGGTCGCTCCATGACGGCATCAGGAGGAGCGTCGGGGAATCTTCGCCGGTTCCCATCGAGTGATGGTGGCGCTGTGGAGTGGTGACCGAATCACCGGCGACAAATCCGGCGCGGAGGACTTCGATCGCGAACGGCCAGGGGAGTGCGGCATCGATTTTGTCGGCTGTGATGACGTCAAGCATTGACCGATCATGGCAGGCCGACTTGTCGTGCACGCGTCCAGGTCGTGAGACTGTTCTTCATGCCATCAGCTGAGGTCGAGTCGTCCATCGCAGTTGCGCAGCGAATTGCAGATGAAGATCTGTTCCCCGCCGCGCAAGACATTGACCGTGCGGCGCTGATTCCACTCGACCGGTTTGCGGGCCTGGCCGACGCTGGGTTGTTTGGCATTGTCGGACCGACGAAGCTGGGCTTCGGCGGGCTCGATGTCCATGAACAACGCCGCGTCATGGCCACCGTGAGCAGTGGGTGCGGCGCGACGTTTTTCGCGTGGGTGCAGCATCACGGCGTCGTTCGAGCAATGAGTGAGGCGTCGAACGACGAGCTGCGCGAGGCGTGGGTGCCTCGGTTGTGCCGAGGCGAGGTCGTTGCGGGTACGGCCTTTGCCCACCTCCGACGTGCCGACCGGCGTGCGGTTACCGCGACACGTGTGTCTGGGGGGTGGCGGCTCGAGGGGTTTGCGCCGTGGGCGACGTCGTGGGGCATTGCGGAAATATTCACGGTCGCCGCCGAATCTGAAAGTGGTGAGGTCATCTGGACGCTCATCGACGGTGTTGAGCAATCGGGCCTGGGCGTGGTGCCCCTGGCCCTTGCGGTCTTCGGGTCGACTGGAACGGTGGCTTTGCGGTTTGATGGCCTGGTCGTGCCGGACAACCGCGTGCTGGGCACCGATCACGCAGCGTCGTGGCGGGCGAGTGATCGCGTTCGCGCAGCCGCTGGCCAGACCGGGGTACTGGGTGTTGCTGATCGGGCAACCCGGCTGCTTGGCGACGAGGTGCGTGGCCCCGACGACCCGGCAGGGAACGCCGCCCGGCGCTTACGAATCGAGCTGGACGACATCTGGCAGCGTGACCGTGTGGTTGTTGAGTCGCTTGGTGGCGGTGCGGACGATGCGCTGTTGGCTGAGGCGAGCGACCACCGTGCCGCGTGCCTTGACCTCGGTCAGCGGGCGACGACGGCGCTCCTCGCAGCGCGCGGCGGGAGCGGCATGGATCTCAACCACCCGGCCCAGCGGCTGGCCAGGGAAGCAGCGTTTTACGTCATCCAGGCACAGACGGTTGACGGCCGCGCCGCAACGCTGCGCTCGGTCTGATCAGCAGGTTCGGTCAGGCGGTTCGGACGGAGGCGAACGCGGCGTCAACGATCTTGTCGACGTCAGCTGCCGGGAACGATTCCGACGTCATCAGCCGTCGGTAGAAGAGTGGCCCGACCAGCATCTCGGCCAGCATTTGAGTGTCAGCTTCGGCGCTGATCTCGCCGGCGCGTTTACCGTCGTCGAGGACGTTAAGGAGGATTGCTCGACGTTCGGCGCTGAACCGGTGATGGAACTCGCGCACTGAGTCGTCGTACTGCGCCGCACTGACCATGGCTGGCATGCACGCAGAGGCCGAACTGCCGTCAGACAGGTGGTTCGCCAGCCATGTCAGCAACTCGATTGTCCGGTCGCGGACGGTGCCCACGGCAGAGACCTGGACCTCGGTGCTGATCGATTCGAGGGCCGATGCCAAGAGGCCGAGTTTGCCGTCCCAGTGCCGATAGATCGTGGCCTTGCCGACCCCGGCCCGCTTGGCAATCGACTCGATGTTCACTGCGCCGTAGCCGACCTCAGCTAGTTCGTCGAGAGCCGCCTCGCAGATCAAGCGCCGCGACCGTTCGACACGCGGATCAGTTGGTTGGATGTCGTCGCTACTCACAGCATTCAGGATGCCAGATCGGCTGGCGTGGGAGTGGTCTCGTCGGCTGCTTCGTCGGTGGGGTGTGTGCCGCGGGCGGCGTCGGTGCGTCGCCCGAACACGAAGACTGCGACACCGATCACCGCAGCGATTGCCGCCGCGGAGGCGAGTGATGAGTTGAAGGCATCGGTGAATGCTGCTCGGGCTTCCTCACCGAGCCGGAGTGCGACCTCGGTGGGCAGCCGTGGGTCGCCAGCGATCTGTACAGCGGCGCCGATCGACTCCGCAGCGGGACCCGCGGATTCGCGCGGGAGCGAGGCCAGCACGTCGTCGCTGATGCCGCTGCGATAAGCCGAGTTGGCAATCGAGCCGAGCACGGCGATACCGAGCGCACCGCCGACCTCTCGGGTTGTGTCGTTTACGGCCGAACCGACACCTGCCTTGTTGAGCGGCACGGCCGACATGATCGAGCCGGTCGCCGGGGCGACGGTGATGCCCATTCCGATGCCGAGCAAGACGAGGCCGAGAGCGATGGCCAGGTAGCTGGTCGAGGCTTCGACGAAGGCCATCACAGCGAAGCCCGCAGTGATGAACCCAAACCCGAGTGCCATGACTCGGCTCGCGCCGAACTTCTCACTGACCGCAGCACTGCGCGGCGAGACCATCACCAATGCAACCGCGAGCGGCAGTGTCGCGACGCCGGCGTCGAGTGGCGAGTAGTCGCGCACGAACTGCAGAAACTGAGTCATGAGGAAGAAGAATCCGAACATCACGAAGAAGGCGAAGGTGATAACGCCAGAGCCGAGCGAGAAGCCGCCGTTACGGAAGAACGTCATGGGCAGCATCGGGTGCTTGGTGCGTAGCTCCCAGACAATGAAGCCTCCGAGCCCGACGATTGCCAACACGAATCCGGCGATCACCGGGGTGCTCGACCAACCCTTGACAGGGCCTTCGATGATGCCGAACAGCAGCGCGGCGAGGCCGACGATCGACAGCACGGCGCCCACTGGATCGAGTGGCGTTGACTCGTCATCCTTCGATCGCGGAGCCCAGATGCTGACGGCGGTCAGCGTGATGGCGACGGTGACGACGTTGAACAGGAATGCGGCGCCCCACCAGTAGGCCGGGAAGACCCACCAGTCGGTCAGCAGGAAACCAACCACGAGTGGGCCGAGCGCTCCACCGGCTCCGGCGAACCCGGCCCAGACGGCGATGGCCTTGGACCGTTCTTGTGGCGCGAAGATGGCCGAGATGATCGACAGCGTTGCAGGCATGACAAACGCGGCGCCGATGCCCATGACAGCCCTTGACACAATGACCACGGTGACGTCGCCTGCGAACGTGCCGATGATTGAGCCGACGCCGAACAGCAGCAGTCCGCCTTGGAGCGCACGCTTGCGACCGAAGCGGTCACCAATTGCGCCGGCCGAGATCAGCAGCCCGGCGAAGATGATGGCGTACGAGTCGACAATCCACTGCAGGTCGGTTGCCGACGCCCCGAGCGATGACTGGATCGACGGAATTGCAACGTTCAATCCCGAAACCGCCATCACGACCATCACGAGGCTGAGGCACATAATGCCGAGCAGGAACCAGCGCTTCGCGTAGATCTCGGGTCGCTCAAACAGTGGAATGTCAGCGGGGGCAGCGGGGGTCATCGGGGTCTCCTTGTAGAACGCATCCGTATCGAATAGAACGTATACGTCTCGT
>CALAHA010000086.1 GCA_937891565.1 uncultured Ilumatobacter sp.
GGTGGAACGAGAGCTGGGTTGCAGCGTGCCTCGAGCATGGCGAGTTAGCAATCCACCTTCGGTCGCCTCTTGGGTTCCTTCAACGGCGCGACGCCGGCGACGCGGTGATTGCGTTCGCCTGCAGCCTGATCGAACCGCTGCTGCGACTCCTCGACGGTGACGTGACGATGATGCTTTTCACCTGGAATGTCACCAGCGACCCACGGGAGGTGCTCGATCTGCAGCGCCTCGGCTGGTCGACGAAAAAAATTGCAAGCTACGTCACCCGGGCAGTGCTCGCTACACCGTCTGCCGACTGAACAATGAACTCGCGCCGGCCGCTCAGCGGGCGACTCGAAAGCCGATGTTCCCCGTTGCGGTGTCTGGCGTGTTCGAGCTACGCGCAGCGACACGGTACCGAAAGCAGTACGAGTCGTGGCAGAGGTACGAGCCTCCTTTCATCGTGCGCGGCGACGACAAGGATGGCGTGGTGGGTGCGCAGCACGCTCCAGACAATGGCCGACGAGTGAACTCATCGGCACACCACTCCCAGACATTGCCGACCGCATTGAACAGCCCAAACTTATTCGGCAGGAACGCAGTGGCTGGGGCGGTGCCGTACCAGCCGTCATCACACGTGTTGTTGGACGGGAACGTTCCATGCCAGATGTTGCAACGTTGTTCGCCATCTGGGTTGAGCTGGTCACCCCACGGATATGTCGCCTGGTCAAGACCGCCGCGGGCAGCAAACTCCCACTCGGCTTCAGTCGGTAGGCGGGCATCGGCCCATGCGCAGTAGGCAACTGCATCGTTCCAGCTGACGTGGACGACTGGGTGGTCGGACCGCGTCAAGATGTCACTCTGGGGTCCCTCCGGATGGCGCCACGAGGCCCCAAACACTTGCCGCCACCACTCGGCACCGACAACGCCTGCGGTGTCTTCGAAGGGCTCAGGAAGTAGCCCGGCGAAGACGAACGACCAACCATCTGTTTCAGCTTGGGTGACGTGTCCAGTCGCGTCGACGAACGCAGCGAACTCGTCGGCGGTGACTGCGGTCGTGCTGATCGCGAACGGGCCAACGTCGATGGTGTGACTCGGCTGTTCTCCGTCTTGGGGATAACCGAACGGGCCGTCTGTCCCCATCCGCAATGGCCCGCCAGAAAGCTCGACGAGTGTGCCGATGTCAGCCACGGTGATGCAGGTCGTACTCCGCCATGAAGTACGGATGTGTTGGGTCGAATTCGGTGAGCGGAACCGGATTGTCGACACGCCCAATCGGGCGGATTTCGGAGCCGTCGATGCCGAGCCGTTCGTCGCCAAGACTTGCGCGCCCCGCCTCGATGCTCGCGGTCAACGCAGCCACGATGGCGGGATGCTCGGCGGCGACATCGTGTTGTTCGCCCACATCGGCGGTCAGGTCGTAGAGCTCTGTGACGTCCTGGCCGTTGCGTACGAGGTGCAGTTTCCATTGGCCTCGTCGAACGGCGCCGATGTTTGCACCGCGGATGAAGAAGAAGTCCCGGTCGTCGTTAATGGCGCCACCTGCAAGGCCCAGTAACAGGCTGATGTCGTCGCCGTCGATCACTCGGTCGTCGGGCAAGGCCGCCCCGGCCAGCGCCGCAAGTGTCGGATAGAAGTCCATCGCTGTTGCCATCTGATCACACTCGACGCCAGCGGCCACCTGGCCGGGCCAGCGGACGATGCAGGGCACACGTTGCCCTCCGTCCCAGGTGGTTCCCTTGGAGCCGCGGAGCGGCCCGTTGCTTCCTGAACCGCCCTTGCTTGCGTCGAGGGCACCATTGTCCGATGTGAAGATGACGATGGTGTCGTTGTCCAACCCGAGCGTCGTGACCTCGGCAAGTAGCGCCTCAGTCGCCCAGTCGATGCAGCGCACCGCAGCCCCGTAGTCACCGTTGTTCGAGAGGTCGCGGAACCGGTCCTGGACATAAATCGGCAGGTGGACGTACATGTGCGCGAAGTAGAGGAAGAACGGCTGCGCACGGTTGGTGCGGATGAAATCGACGGCGTGCTCGACATATCGCTCGGTTAAGGCGGCTTGGTCCGGCTGAGCTTCTGCGACATCATGATCGAGCAAGACGGGCAGGGGCGGTCGGATGAACGGCTCGGTGCAGCCTGCCTGGCGCACGAGCGCGGTGAGGTCGTCGAGGCTCATTGCATCAGCGCTGTCGGTTTGGCGACCCATGTCGTTGCTATAGGGAATGCCGTAGTAGCCGTCGAACCCGTGGTTGGTCGGCAGGAAGTCGGGCTGGTCACCGCAGTGCCACTTGCCGATCAGTTGGGTGGCGTAGCCGACCGTTTTAAGCAGCTGAGCGATCGTGATCTCGTTGGGGTTAAGCCCGACGCCCCAGCCAGGGAACAACACACCGCCGAGGCTTCCCGACGCAGCACCGCCGAACCCGACGCGCGTCGGATAGCTCCCGGTCAACATCGCGGCACGAGACGGCGAACATACCGGCGACGCCATGTAAAAGTCGGTGAAGAGTGTGCCCTCAGCGGCCATCTGATCGAGTGCAGGTGTCTGGTTGACTTGCGAGCCGTAGCAGCCCAGGTCCCCGTACCCCAGGTCGTCGCAGTTGATCAGGATGATGTTGGGCTGGCGGCGCGCGGATTCCATCAGAACCCGAGTGTGTCAATCCGGCGGGGTAGAAGGCGAACCGGTGGCGTTGATAACGGCTGCGGTGACGAAGACCTTCGAGCGGGTCAGGTGTGCTTCAGATGAGTCGAGCGGCATGCGCGATGTCTTGCGCTGTCAGCGTGAGTAACGATTCGCGGCCGAGGGCCGCGCCGTCGGCGTGGAGGCGAAGGGCCTGGCGGTTAACGGCCTGCTCGAACAGCGTGCGGGCGTAGCGGCCGTTGCCGAAGCCGGGTTGATGACGGGCTCGTTGGAATGCGCTGACCAGTGCGGTGTGCGCATCAGGGCTGATTGCATAGTCCGAATCGGCCGCAAGGCGCCGAATGATTTCGACCAGTTCGGCGTCGCCGTAGTCGCCAAAGTTGATCTCACGCGAGAAGCGGGATCGGAGGCCAGGATTCGAATCGAGGAAGTGGCGCATCAGATCGGGGTAGCCCGCCACGATCACGACGAGCCGGCTGCGGTGGTCTTCCATGCGCTTGATCAAGGTCTCGATCGCCTCAGCACCGAAGTCGAGGCTCGCTGGGCCGGGCGGCGAGAGTGCGTAGGCCTCATCGATGAAGAGCACACCGTCGAGAGCGCGCTTGATTGCGCGGTTGGTCTTGAATGCGGTGTGGCCCACGTACTGTCCAACGAGACGCGCCCGATCGACTTCGATCAGGTGACCCCTCTCGAGGAGGCCAAGGGCGCCGAACATCTCGGCCACGAGCCGGGCCACTGTGGTCTTGCCGGTACCAGGGTTGCCGGTGAAGACCAAGTGGTGACTGGTCTCCATTTGGGCCAACCCGTGATCGCGTCTCTGCTGCTGAACACTGAGCAGCGCAATGAGGGTGTTGACCTGTTCCTTGACCGAGTCGAGCCCGACGAGTGCGTCGAGGTCGGCGCGAACCTCGTCCGGCGTCCGAACGGGCCGGCTTCGGTTTCCGCCGAGGTCGGCGGTCTGATCCGACACTCGCCGCTCGACGTCGCCGATCAACTTGCCGACGCCTTCCCTGGCTTGCCGGATACGGCGGCCGAGCTCGCGTGGTCCACGTGACATGAAGCCCGACGGTAGCGAGCCCCTCGGCTCCCGGTGCACTTCGTTGGTTAGCTGGGCGTCGTTGCTGACATCGTCGATCTTGCCGGTGGCTTCATCGACCACCGTGTTGGCCACCTACGAGACACTGTTCGCGATCGACTTACCGAGTGGAGCTGCAGTCTTTGTGATTTCGGAAGTGAGCTGTTTGCGCTGCTTATCGTTGAGCGCTTCACTGAGAGCGAAACCAGCGGGCAGACCGAATAGCGAGCCCTTGAGAAATTTGCTTTGAGAAGCGAGCATCAGACTGCAACCATGAGCGGAGCATTGACGTCGGTGCTTTTGCGGCTTACCGACCGCTTCATGCCGCCAACATCGATGAGCAATAACTGGTGCGTCTCGGCATTAGACAGCACGGAAATGCCCGTGCCAGCGACGACTTCGGGCCGAACTGGTCGGAACGAGCTGTGGCGATGCTACGAGTCAGTGGTCTGCATTCCAGTGCGCGACGTCGACCTTATGTAGCTGGTTCGTCCACCGATGACGTTTGAGATACAACGCCGACCGCTCTGGTGCTGCTTGGAATGCCGGATTAGATGACTGGAACCTCGACGTGGCGTCCGAATTCGGCCTCCATCGTGCCCATGACTTCGCCGAGGGTGGCGTACGACTTCACGGCGTCAATGAGCGCTGGCATCAGGTTGATCTCAGGGTCAGCAGCGTCAGCGCGGACACGCTCCAAAGATGCGTCGACCGTTGTCTGGTCACGATCTTGGCGCACCTGGCCGAGTCGCTTGCGCTGCTTCTTTTCGTCTTCGTTCGAGATGCGGAGCAGGTCGATCTGAGCGTCGTCGTTGCCTTCGCGGAACGCGTTCACTCCGACGCGGATGTGGTCGCCACTGTTGAACCGACGCTCGAGTTCGTACGCGGAGTCTGCAATACGGCCCTGGAACCAGTTCTCTTCGATTCCCTGGATGGCTCCTTCGAGCATCGACCCGTTGCCGAGAACGTCGAGGTACTCGAACAACTCCTCGGCCTGGCGTTCCATTTCATTGGTGAGTTCCTCGACGAAGTAGCTGCCGCCGAGCGGGTCGGCGACGCTCGCGACGTTGGTCTCGTGAGCAATGACTTGCTGGGTGCGGAGCGCGATCCGTGCAGCCTTTTCGGTCGGGAGGGCCATTGCCTCGTCCATCGAGTTGGTGTGCAACGACTGACTGCCACCGAGAACGCCAGCGAGGGCTTCGATCGCAGTGCGGACGATGTTTACCTCAGGCTGCTGCGCGGTGAGCGAGACGCCAGCGGTCTGGGTGTGGAAGCGGAGCTGCATCGAGCGTTCGCTCTCAGCGCCGTACCGCTCCTTCATCCACCGTGCCCAAATTCGGCGAGCCGCCCGATACTTCGCGATCTCTTCGAAGAAGTCGATGTGGGCGTTGAAGAAGAAGCTGAGCCGCGGTGCGAAAGCGTCAACGTCAAGCCCTGCCTGCATCGCCAACTCGACGTAGGCGAACCCGTTGGCAAGGGTGAAGGCGAGCTCTTCGGCAGCAGTCGAACCGGCCTCGCGGATGTGGTAGCCAGAAATCGAAATGGAGTGCCAACGGGGCATCTCGGCGGCGGTGAAGTCGATTGTGTCGCGCACAAGACGCATCGATTGGCGAGGAGGGAACACGTACTCCTTCTGCGCCTGGTATTCCTTCAAAATGTCGTTCTGAAGGGTTCCGCCGAGCTGGGCGCGAGGGATGCCAGCCTGCTCGGCCTGGGCGATGAACATGGCGAAAATCACGGCTGCCGGTGAGTTAATTGTCATCGAGGTGGTGATCTGGCCGAGGTCGATTCCGGCGTAGAGGTCGGTCATGTCGGCAAGCGTGTCGATGGCCACACCACAGCGGCCGACCTCACCGATTGACATTTCGTGATCGGAATCGAGGCCAAGCAGCGTTGGCATGTCGAATGCCGTCGACAGGCCGGTGCCACCGGAGTTGATGATCTCCTTGAAGCGCCAGTTCGTATCCTCGGCTGTGCCGAACCCAGCAAACATGCGCATTGTCCAGAGCTTCGACCGGTACATGGAAGCGTACGGACCGCGCGTGTACGGGTACTGGCCGGGGAACTCGCCGTTGTCCGGGCCGTACACGGCCTCCAGCGGGATGCCCGACATTGTGGCGTGGGTGCCCGGTGTCAGTTTCGAAGCACCAAAGGCCTCTTCCCACTGTTCCCGATTTGACGGTTCTTGCGATGCGACCATTCCCGTAACGCTAGGCCAACTGGGGCCTGCGGGCCGAGCCGGATCGCTGATGTGTGTGGGCTGGCCAGGTGGCATGCTCAGAACCGTATGGCTCCCAACTCAACGCAGCACTCCGAGCATCACGCAGCGATCATCGAGGGCGTTGACCGAGTCTGTTCCGACTTCGGCGACGATTACTGGTCGGCCAAAGACCAAGCGCACGAATTCCCGTGGGAGTTCTACGACGCCATGGCCGCAGGCGGCTGGGTTGGTATTGCGATCCCTGAGCAATACGGCGGGGGAGGGCAGGGCATTGCCGAGGGCGCCCTCGTTCTCAACCGCGTGGCCGCCTCAGGCGCAGCGATGAACGGTTCGACGGCCATCCACCTCACAATGTTCGGCCTCGCACCTGTCATCAAGTTCGGCAACGAGCAGCTCAAAGACACGTTCCTGCCGCGTGCGGCTGCGGGGGACCTCCACGTTGCCTTCGGCGTGACCGAACCCGATGCAGGGACTGACACCAGCCGGATCTCGACCCGCGCAGTTGCCGACGGGATGGGCGGTTTCGTCATCTCGGGTCGCAAGATCTGGACATCGAAAGCTCTCGAATCGGAGGTCTGCCTGCTCCTTGCCCGGACCGACGGTGAGCCGGGTGAAGGCTTCGGTGGGCTGTCGCTGTTCCTCGTTGACCTCGACCCGCAGTACTGCGACATCGCACCGATTCCGAAGCTCGGTCGCAACGCCGTGGCATCATGCGAAGTCGCATACGACGAGCTGCCGGTTGCAGGGTGGCGAATGGTTGGCGAGCGCGGGCGTGGCTTCCAGCACATTTTGCACGGGCTCAATGCCGAGCGAATTCTGCTCGCGTCGATGGCGTGTGGCATCGGCGAGGTTGCCCTCCAGCGGGCGATTGTTTACGCCAAGGAACGTGAGGTGTTCGGTCGACCGATCGGCAAAAACCAGGCCATCTCACACCCGCTCGCCAAGGCGCACATGGAACTGCAAGCGGCGTACACGATGATGTCCTTAGCAGCAGAACGATACGACGCTGGCCTCGAGTGCGGCGAGCAGGCAAACACCGCCAAGTATCTGGCGGCTGAGGCATCGTATTTCGCTGCTGACCAGGCAGTTCAGACGCACGGGGGGCTTGGCTATGCGGTGGAATATCAGGTCGAGCGGTACTGGCGCGAAGCCCGGCTGCAGCGGCTGGCGCCGGTCAGCCAGGAGATGACCCTGAACTACATCGCGCAGAATGTGCTCGGACTACCCAAGTCGTACTGAATGTCCGCTTCTGTAACGAGAAGCAGTGGAAGTTTCAGCAGACGGCGCGGACGTACGGGTACGGGTTGACGGCTCGTCCGCCGCCTGGGTGCACTTCGAAGTGCAGATGGGGCGTGCCGGCGTTGCCTGTTTGGCCATTGCGGCCGATCTGTTGGCCGCGCGACACTGACCCGCTGCTCCCCACATAGCTACTGAGGTGTGCGTAGTAGTACTTCGTTCCGCTGTTCCCAGTGAGCCAGGCAGCGTTGCCGCCCAGACGATTGCTTGAGAATCGAACGATGCCTGCCTCGGCAGCGATGATCGGCACGCCCGGCGCTGCGATCATGTCGACACCCTGGTGGCTCCGACCGCCCGATCGTGGGGCGCCCCAGGTGTCGGCGAACCCGTAGTTGCCACCAATTGGACAGACCATGCCGCTCCCGGCATTGGATGGTGGAGGCGTTGCTGCCGCACCGCCACCTGAGCCGCCGGTGGTGGACCCACCACCGGAGCTGGCGACCGTCGCGTTCGCAGCGGCGGCCGCTGCCGCGGCTCGCTGTTGGTCGGCAGCAGTTTTTGCCGCGGCTGCGTCCTGGCGAGCGCGTTCCTCGCGCTGACGTTGCAACTCATGCTCGATTGCATCGTCAATCACGCGCTGCGACTCCACCTCTTGGAGCTGGACAATCTGGGCCTCAGCCTGCTGCTCCAACCGGGTGAAGTTCTGTTGCGCTGCGGATTGCTGCGCCTTCTGCTGTTCGAGCTTCCTACGAGTTGCCTCGACGTCGACGATGACTGCGGCAAAATCATCGAGTTCGACGTTTGCGGTCTCGATTGTCACGGCGGCGAGCACGTCAGCCGTCAGTTGGTTGGTCGCATCGGAAAGATCGCCGAGGAGCAGGAAGCTCGAACCGCCCGACTGGGTGAAGCGCCGGATCGCTGACGCCTCAAGTGAGGACTGCATCTCGTTGGCTTCTTTTTCGACCGCTGCAAGCTCGGCTTCGGTTTCGGCGATCTCGAGGGTCAGCGTGTCAATCGCCGACTCCGCATCGAACATGGCTTGGGCAGCGGCATTTGCCCGGTCGCGGGCTGCCTGGATTTCGCGCGCTGCTTGCTTGGCCTCTTCGCTGCTGTGTTCAGCTCCGACGGTCGATCCGTCGCCGACGGTAGCGAGACCGAGTGCCACAGCGATGATCACCGAAGCGACCCGGCGCGGCGCTACTCGCCCGAGGCGAGCGCGGCGACGCGCAAGTCGGTAGGAGGTTGACGGGGACACGGCCCTGACGGTAGTTCGCACGGAGCGCCCGAGGGGGGCGGTGGGCAGTTCCATCCAGTTTTTGTTGGGCGCCTTGTCAAAGCCAATGATTGACGGTTTCTGACACGCGCTCGGCAACACGTTGCAGCATGCCTCGTTCAGCCCACTGTGCCGGATCGAGGAGAATCGTGTTTTCGAGGTCTTGGTCGAAGTGCTGGTCGAGCACCTGCACGACAGCGGGGTCGAAGATGACGATATTCGCTTCGTCGTCGTGACGCAGCGAACGCTGGTTGAAGTTTGCCGATCCGACCGACGCAACGGTGCCGTCGACCGTCATCACTTTGGCGTGCATCATCGACACCTCATATGTGCGAATCACGACACCGGCAACCAAGAGTCGGTGGTACGACGCCTCACCGGCGATCTGGATGAAACGCTTGTCGGCGTGCTTGCCCGGCAACATGATCTCGACGGAGACGCCTCGATCGACCGCGTTGATGAGCTCTTGAGACAGTTGGACACCGGGATTGAAATAGGCCGACGCAATCCTGATGCGGTGCTGCGCACAGGCGATCAGGGTGATCATCAGCCGCCAGATGTCGTTCGATCC
>CALAHA010000087.1 GCA_937891565.1 uncultured Ilumatobacter sp.
CGGTGACTGGTGGATGGTGTTCTCGGTTGGCATTGTGCTTGCGGCAACGACGCTCGTTTGGGCCATTCGGTTTGGTGAAACCTTGGCGCCCGAACTGCGGCGTCCGATCAAACTGGCGCCGATCAGTGACGCCTTCGGTGCGGTGATGCGCACGCGCGTCACGCTGTGGATTCTCATTGCGCAGGCGTTCTTTGGTGGCGCATTCTTTGTCTGGCTCGGGAGTGCGCAGGTCGTGCTCGACAAGATCTACGACCGAGACTCGCAGTTCACGCTGTTCTTCGGGGCGTCTGGCGTCGGCATGGCGCTGGCGTTGCTCTTCAACCGTCGATTGATCGTCAAGTACGGAGCGGAGAAGATGGTCATCAGCGCGGCCACGGTGTTCGTGGTGGTGAGCGTCGTTGGCTTGGCTGGGACGCTGCTTGCGGGCGGCGTGCCGTCGGTCTGGTTCTGGTTCGGATGGGCATTGATTGCCAATGCCATGGGCATGATCATGGGGCCAATGAGCGCGTCGCTCGCGCTCGAACCGATGGCCGACAAGGCAGGCACAGCGGCAGCGATTCTTGGCGTGGCACAGCTCGGTGCTGGAGCAGCGTTTGCCGCCATCGTCGACGCCCAGATCGGTACCACGGTGACACCAATGGTCCTCGGGTCGCTCGTCTACGGCTCGCTCGGACTGGGCTGCCTGGTGATCGCCCTCAAGCCCAAATAGTTGCGTTTGGGGCCTGACCCCAAACGCAACTATTCAAAGGCGGCGCGCAGGTTGTTCATGGTGGTCTGGCAGGCCTGTTCGAGATTGTCCCTGCGACCTTCGATTTTGCCGGGATAGATCTCAGGCAGTCCGAGCAGTGGTGCTTCGAACGACTCGGTCACGGTGCAGGTGGCATCGCCGGTCGGGGTGATGTCGTAGCGCCAGATGGTCGCATGTTCGAACTTTGGCGGCACCGAGTATGCGAACGACTGACCCGGTTCAAATTCGGTGACGACGCAATCGGCGTGCCATTCGTAGTCACGGGCCTTGTTGTGGCCACGAAACGTTACGCCGACGGCGACCGCGGTCGACCCGTCAAGAAACTCGCAGCGGACATTCTCCGGGCTGAGGCCGGGAAGGCGGTCGAGATCGGTCAGGTAGGCGAAGACGTCAAGAGCTGACGCGTTCACGTCGACGGTTGCGGAACCCTCTGTTGGTGCACTCATCGCGAAAGTGTGGCCGACGCAGCTCGGCGGGCCGAAGTCAGCCGATGCCGTCGGGCATTTCTGACTTGCGGCGGCCGATGAAGTCGAGGAGTTCAGCGTCGATTGCATCGTCGAGCGGCGGTGCTTCGTAAGCGGCCAACGACTCTTTCCACGCGGTATTGGCGCGGTCGGCAGTGGTGGTCGAACCGTCTTCGAGCCACTGCTCGTAGCTCGAGTTGTCGGCCATCGTCGACCGATAGAACGCGGTTTCGAAGTTGGCGAAGGTGTGAGCAGTTCCGAGGAAGTGATCGCCGGGAGTGTGCACGGTGAGCTGTTCCATGGCTTGGCCGTTCTCGCTCATATCGAGGCCCTTGGCCAGCGTCATCATCATTCCGAGTTGGTCAGCGTCCATCATGAACTTCTCATAACCGACGGCCAGGCCGCCCTCCATCCAGCCAGCCGCATGGAGGACGAAATTGACGCCTGCCATAACGGTCGGGATGATCGTTGAAGCCGACTCGTACGCGGCCTGAGCATCTGGCAGCTTCGAGGCGGTCAGTGCGCCGCCCGAGCGGAACGGGACGCCAAGTCGGCGGGCGAGTGCAGCGACGGTGTAGAGGACAATCGCCGGTTCGGGTGTCCCGAACGTCGGTGCGCCAGTTGCCATTGACATCGATGATGCGAACGATCCGAAGATCACTGGAGCACCGGGGCGCACCAGCTGGCAGAAGGCCATTCCGGCCAATGCTTCTGCAAGAGTTTGTGCCGCGACGCCAGCCGAAGTGGTTGGGGCCATGGCGCCGGCGAGGATGAATGGCGAGATGACGCATGCCTGGTTGGCAGCTGCGTATGTTTCGGCGGCAGCCAGCATTGTGTCGTCCCAGACGAGTGGGGACGAGGCGTTGATCAGCGACGACATCACCGTGCGATCTTGCAGGTCGCCGCCGAATGCGATGCGTGCCAACTCGACCGAGTCGGCCGCCCGTTCGCCCGCGGTGACCGAGCCCATGAAGGCCTTGTCGCTGTACTTGAGGTGGGCGTACACCATGTCGAGGTGGCGCTTGTTGACAGGTACGTCAACGGGCTCGCACACCGTGCCGCCCGAGTGATGCAGGTTCGGCGACATGTACGTGAGCTTCACGATGTTTTGGAAGTCATTGATCGTCGCGTACCGGCGGCCGTTGTCCTGGTCATAGACGAAGGGCGAGCCGTAGTTCGGTGCGAAGACGGTGTTGTTGCCGCCGATTTCGACATTGCGTTCGGGGTTGCGTGCGTGCTGCGTGTACTGGCGCGGTGCGCTGTCTTGCACGAGCTTGCGGCACAGTCCGCGTGGAAAACGAACTCGCTCGCCGTCGACGTCGGCGCCTGCTTTGCGCCACATCTCGAGGGCGCTCGGGTAGTTGCGGAACTCGATGCCGACTGTTTCGAGGATGGTGTCGGCGTTGTGTTCAATGATCTCCAACTGTTCGTCGGTGACCAATTCGTACGGCCTGATCTGACGTTCCAGATACGGGGAAATCGGGGCTGCTGTCGATGCACGGCTGGCCGCCCGTCCTGCGCGGCCACCCGACCGATGTCCACGTCGTTCGTCACTCATTGCTCACCCCATTCGTTGCACGTCCCCATTTGGAGGTTCCACAATGCGGAACGGTTCCATCATACAGAACAGGGGAGGCTGTGCGGAACGTGCGCAGTCTCGTCGGGTCCAGACAACAAGTCATTTGGCAGCCTGCCCTCCAGCGACTTCATTGGCCGTGCGCTGCGGCGTCAGGCCGGACGGCGCCGGCGTCCGGTGCGCTGTCTGTCGCCAGCCCCTTCGGGCTTCGTTTGGGCAATCGGGAGCGTGGTCTCGGTTGCGAGGTTCGGCGTTGGTTCGGTCGTGTGGGGGAACCCCATTGCATTGACGAACAGATCCTGAAACCGTGGCTCGGTCGCCGTCTCGATCTTGTGTACGCGCCGCACCGTCTCTTCGATCTCGGTGCGCTGGCTGGCTGATACCAAGGCTCGAACAGCGCCGGCTCCGGCAGCGTTGCCAACCGATGCCACCTTCGCGACTGGCACATCAGGGACCAGGCCGATCACCTTGGCGTACAGCGGATCGATATGGGCCCCGAAGGCTCCGGCGAGCCGAACCGAGCCAATGCCGTTCGGGTCGGTTTTGCCGGCGTGTTCGCACAGCAGGTCGATGCCAGCGCGAAGTGCCGCTTTCGCGAGCTGAATGGCACGCACGTCATCCTGGGTGACGTTGATGTTCGCTGCCGGTTCGTCGGCATCGCCGAACAGCCGGTACGAGAACGTGCGCCCGTGGGCAAAGATGCGCGACGTCTTGGCCGGCCCGTCGGAACGCACGGTGCCGTCGACGTCGATGAGTCCCGAGAGATACAGCTCGCCCATCACTTCGATGATGCCGGATCCGCAGATGCCGGAGATTTCAAGCGAGCGGGTCTCGGCGTCGAAGCCAGGGTCATCGGACCAGAGGTCGGAGCCGATCACCTTGACTCTGGGTTCGAGCGTGTCGCGGTCGATGCGGACCCGTTCGATGGCGCCTGCCGTGGCGCGCATGCCGGCAGAGATCTGGGCGCCTTCGAAGGCCGGGCCAGTGGGGGAGGAGGCAGCCAGTACATGAGCCGAGTTGCCGAACACGATCTCGGCGTTCGTGCCGACGTCGACCAGAAGTTGGAGGGCGTCGCTGCGGTGCGGCCCTTCGGCGAGAATCGCGCCAGCGGTGTCGGCGCCGACATGGCCGGCGATGCAGGGGAGAAAGTAGACCTCGCAGAACCGGGCGTCGATGTCGATGTCGACGGCCGATGTGACCACGGCGCTGTCGGTTGCGAGCAGGAATGGGGCCTGGCCGAGGGGCGTTGGATCGATGCCGAGGATGACGTGGTGCATGATCGGGTTACCGACGATTGTCATGTCGAGGAGCACGTCGCGGTCAATCCCGGCTTCAGCGATGAGGGTGCCGACCATCTCGTCGAGTGCAGTCCGCACGGACCGAGTGAGCTCGACCTCGCCGCCCGGGTTCATCATCACATACGACACGCGCGACATGAGGTCGTCACCGAACCGGATCTGCGGGTTCATTACACCATTGGTCGCACGGATCTCGCCGGTTGACAGGTCGACGAGATGGCCCGCAATGGTGGTCGAGCCAACGTCAACGGCGATACCGAATGCCAGGTCGACGTAGCCCGGATAGACGGCACAGACCTCGTGACCATGCCGAACAGCGACGGTGATCGTGTTGTTTCCCCGTTTGGCTGCCGGTGCAATGAGCGGGAGGACGTGCGTTGCGAGGCGCGACATCGTGACGCCGTAGGTCATTGACAGCCGTTCGGCGATCTGTTCGGTCAACCCGCGCAGGTCAGAGCCGAGTTCGGCCTTTTCCAACTCGATGTAGTGCAGACGTACGAGCGGGTCGATCTCGATGTTGCCGACGTCGACGGACTTCCGGACGACCTGCTTGTGGACTTGGCTGGCTGCGGGGATCTCGACTTTGAGGTTGCCGCAAACTTGTGCTGCGCATCCGAGACGCTGACCATCGAGGATTGGCCGGCGGCCCTTGTATTCCTCTTCGGTCGACGCCCACGGGGTCAGCGCGTCGGTGTTCGTGGGCACAATCTGGCAACGGCCGCAGAGCCCGCGACCTCCGCATGTCGAATCGAGGTCGGCGCCCGCAAGACGCGCAGCGTCGAGCACGGTGATGCCCTCACTGACCGTTACTGACAACCCCGACGGTGCGAACTCGACCTTGTACGTCATGTTGCGAGCCACACGAATCCGTCCGTCAGCCTGCGACGCGGGCGCTGCGGCCGCCGCGACGCTTCGGGGCCCCGCCGGCTGCATCGCCGGCGGCTTGGTCGCCACCCTCGCGGTACGTGGCGATCCATGCGCCGCAGTCTTGGTCGTGGCCGGCGAGCACATCGGCGGCCTTGACTGCCTTCTTCACTTCGTCGTGGAGCGGGCTCATGATCGCCGATGTCATGCCGTTGGAGATCGCCATGGCGAGGAACGTGCCGGTGATCGCGTTGCGCTCAGGAAGCCCGAAGCTCACGTTCGACGCGCCGCACGTGGTGTTCACCTTGAGTTCGGTCTGGAGGCGGCGGAGCAGCTTGAACACTTGCTGGCCAGCTTGGCCCAGGGCGCCGATCGGCATCACTAGCGGGTCGACGATAATGTCCGACGACGGGATCCCGTAGTCGGCGGCACGGTTGACAATCTTTCGGGCGACTTCGAAACGGACATCGGGGTCTTCGGAGATTCCGGTCTCGTCGTTGGAGATCGCCACCACTGCAGCGCCGTACTTTTTGACCAGCGGCAGTACTCGCTCCATCTGTTCGTCTTCGCCGGTGACCGAGTTGATGAGCGGCTTGCCTTTGTAGACGGCGCAGCCTGCCTCGAGTGCTTCGACAATTGACGAGTCGATCGACAGTGGCACGTCGGTGATGGACTGGACCAACTGAATGGCTCGGGCGAGCAGCGCGGGCTCGTCGGCGAGCGGGATGCCGGCGTTGATGTCGAGCATCTGTGCGCCTGCTGCGACTTGCGCGAGGGCATCGGCGGCCACTCGATCAAAGTTGCCCACCTTCATCTCGGCCGCGAGCAGCTTGCGTCCTGTGGGGTTGATGCGTTCGCCGATCATGACAAACGGGCGATTGAAGCCGATGACGACTTCCCGCGTAGCGGAGCTAATAATGGTTTCGGTCATGGAGGTGTCGATTCTGTTCGTTGCTGGTGCGTCGGGTTCGTGTCACACCGAGGTCTGTCACGCCGAGGTCAGACCTCGGTGTGACAGTGGTGCGACTGTGGGCTAGTCGGAGGTGCTGGGGACGTCGAGGCCGCCGTTGGCGACGATGGCTTCAAGGCGATCGCGAGAGTATTGGCCTTCGATGTCGGCACAGAGTTGGTCGAGTTGGGCGTTGATATCGCCCTCGGCCAGCGGTGTCGATTCGGTCCGCCATTCCGCCACGTAGTCATCGGTCTTGGTCAGGTCAGCAACAGCTGCCGCTCGGTCGATGGCATGCTGAAACCGGGCATGCAGTAACACTTTGCTGGACTCATCGCCACTGCGGGAGGTGAGCTGCGCGGGGATGTCGCGCCAGTAGATCGTGTTGACCGATGGTGTGCCAGATCGTCGTCGGCTCGATCGTCGGGCCGTCTGCCGCTCGCGCATTTCGCCTTGGTCCAGATGGTCGCCGGTTGCAGCGTTGTTGGGTTCCGCGTTGTTGGGTTCCGCGTGGTTGGGTTCAGAGGTCATGCAGGGTTCTCCTCATGTCAGCGCCACCTTCGTTGTGAACTCGACGACGGCGGTTTCAAGTTCGCCGTAGCCCGTTGGTTCGATGAAGAGCTCGAGACCAAGTCGGTCGGCGCACTCGTGTGCGGCCGCCAACGCCTTTGGATCGTTGCTCTGTTCGAGGTAGACGCACCGGGTGTAGTTGCCGAAGTACATGTCGCGCAGTTCCGGATGCTTGGCAATTCCCATGCCCTCCCAGATCAACCGCTCCCAGTTCCGAGCAAGGAAATCGGTGAGGTAAAAGCTGCCGAGAGCATGATCCTGCAGCTGTTCGAAACGATCATGGGTGGCAAAAAATTGGTAGCAGTGAGCGCCGGCCAGCATCTCGACACCCTCTTCGACGCACACATTTTCCAGCAGGCCGCCGGTACCGCAATCGGCGTAGCCGATCAGGATCTCGTCGAATTGGCCCGAGGCCTGCCGCGTCCCGTCATCGAGCAGGGCATTGTCGACGAGGTCCTTGTCGCTTGGACAGCCTGTGTCAGGCACGGCGTGTCCAAACTGGCCCCTTGCACGGCGGATTCTTGTGCGGACGAGTTCGGGGATTTCTTTCGGGCGGTTGTGCAGCGACGCCGGAAGGCATTCGACGGTCACGTTGGTCAGGCCATTGAGCTCGGTGATGGCCAGTAGCTCGCGGGCCAACGCCCCGCAAGCGATGACCAGCACACGGGGCTGCACGTCAGACGCGGACCGATGGGCCAGCGGGCTCGGGATTACCACGTCGTGCGGTCACAAGTGCTTTTGCCTGCTCGGACGCCACCGCTGCGTCACGGCAGTAGGCGTCGGCACCGATTGCATCGCCGAACTCCTCGTTCAGCGGTGCGCCACCAACGAGGATGATCTGGTCGTGGCGGCGACCCCTTTCAATGAGCGTGTCGATAACGACCTTCATGTACGGCATCGTGGTCGTGAGGAGTGCTGACATGCCCAAGATGTCGGGCTTGTGCTCGTCGAGCGCAGCGATGAACTCGTCGACGTCGGTGTTGATCCCGAGGTCGATCACTTCGAAGCCGGCGCCTTCGAGCATCATTGCCACGAGGTTCTTGCCGATGTCGTGGATGTCGCCTTTGACGGTGCCGATCACGACTTTGCCGACTGATTCGGCACCGGTCTCGGCAAGTAGTGGCCGCAAAATTGCCATGCCGGCTTTCATTGCGTTGGCGGCGAGCAGCACCTCGGGGACGAAGAGGATGCCATCACGGAAGTCAACGCCGACGATACGCATGCCTTCGACGAGCGCATCGTTCAGCACGCGGTCAGGTGCCCACCCGCGGTCGAGCAAGATCATCGTGCCCTCGTGGATCTCTTCCTTCATGCCGTCGTACAGATCGTCATGCATCTGCAGCGTGAGGTCTTCGTCACTCAGCAGTGCGAGGTCGATCGCTTCATCATCGCCCGTGGCATCGATGTCATCGCTCATTTTTCAATCTCCAGAGAGTGGGCGGAACGGGAGGGCCCCGTTGCCGTTGTTCCGCAATGCGGAACTGTACCGCATGGTGAAACAATACGCCAGACCCCTCTGGGAGAGGCGTAACTGGAATGATACTGACGACTGTGCCACCCAACACTCGCGACAGCATGAATGTGGGGCAACTGTTAAAGATCTCTCGTGAGGTGGTACACCTGTCACTGGAGGTATGAGATGGCAGGCGTGCAATCAATTGAGCGGGCATTCGCAGTGCTACGCGAACTGTCACTCGGCCCTGCAGGGGTCACCGACATTGCCGACCGGGTCGATCTTCCCAAGTCGACGGTGTCGCGGCTGTTGTCTGCGCTTGAAGCCGAGGGCGCAGTTCAGCAACGATCGAAGAGCACCGAATACGAGCTCGGTGCGGGCCTCGCAGCACTTGCTGATGCCGCGAACAATGACGCGAACATGGCTGCCGTCGTCCGGCCGTTCCTCCTCGAACTCGCCGAAGCTACTGGAGAGGCAACCGGCTTCGTGGTGCGATCGGGCCGCAACGTGTACTGGGCCGACAACGTGGAGCAAACTGATGAGGCAGTGCAGGTGAGGGATCGCACAGGTTTTTATGCCCCCATGCATTCGGTGCCTGCAGGCGTCGCACTGCTCTCTCATCTTCCCGCGAACGAAATCGAGAGCTACCTCGCTCAACCGCTCGAACGCGTCAACGACCGGACCCCTACCGATGTCGACGAGCTTCGCCGTCGCATCGCGCAGATACTGGCCGACGGCGTGCTCTGGTCGTTTGATGATCTTGGTGAGGGAATTACGGCGATCGACGTGCCGTTCCGTGGCGCATCCGGGCAATACGAAGGTGCACTGTTCGTGAATGCACCGAGCTACCGATTCCCTGCCGAAGGCGACAACGAGCGCATCCAACAGTTGGTCGTTGACGCCGCTGAGCGGCTCTCCAGCCGCTTCAGGGTGCACTGAGCGTCGCATCACGACGACTTCTCCATCACTTGGCCCAGTAGCTTCCGGACGATGAAGCGTCAGGACAAGGCAGACCGAATCGGCAAGTTGCTCGACGATCTCTATCCGAACCCGCCGGTGCCGCTGGACCAC
>CALAHA010000088.1 GCA_937891565.1 uncultured Ilumatobacter sp.
TGATCATCTCCGGCTGCGAGAACATGTACTGCGCCGAATTCGAACGAGTCCTGTCCGAGCATCCCGGAATCGCGCAGGTCGCCGTCTTCGGCCTCCCCGACGAACGTTGGGGCGAACGGGTGACCGCCGCCGTCGTGCTCGCCGATCACGATCGAGACCAAGTCGAGATCACGACAGAAGACCTGCTCACCTTTGCCCGAGCGAACCTGGCTGGTTACAAGGCCCCGAAACAGATCCACCTCGTCCACGAGCTACAGCGAAACTCGATGGGCAAGGTGCAGAAGTTCGCCCTCGTCAAAACCTTCTCGTAGCACCCTGCACGCCGAACGTGGTTATGAGTGCCCGCAGCCGCTCTGCTGAAAACGGCCGCCTCGGCCGGCATTTTGTTGCAACGGTGTAGCGCGGATGTGAACACCTCGGCTTCCACGCGATGATCGACAGGTCAGCCACCTGCCGCGACATCAGTCGGCCAGGAAGGTACGAGTCAGGTTCAGGAACTCGTCCAGCTGGTCGTGGTGGGCCCAGTGGCCGGCGCCGTCGATGGTCTCCACTTGAACGTCCTGGAAGTGGTCGGCCCGGCCGTCGGTTACCGGATCCGACGCCCATGACTCGCTGCCCCGGACCAGCAACGTGGGGCACGTGATGCGACTCCAGAGCTCGTGCTGATCCTCGAACGGCACCCTGACCGGCGAGAAGTTGCGCACGTAGTTATCGAACTTCCAGCTGAAGGTCCCGTCCTCGTTCTGATTGCTTCCGTGGATGGTCAGATGGCGGGCCCGTTCCTCGGTCAGATGAGGATTCTCGGCCTGCATTCGCTCGTGCGCTTCCTCGAGCGTGGGGTAACGCCGTGGCAGGCGAGCCGAGGACTTGCGCAGGCCCTGCACCCAATCGTCGAGCCGCTTGTGGACGGGGACGTCGACCCACTCGGCGATCATCTCCGGCGGCGGACCCATGCCCTCGATCACGACCAGTTTCGCCACCGTCTCGGGATACAGACCCGCATACGTCAGTGAGACACCACCGCCCATGGAGTGGGCCACGATGGTGACCGGGTCCATCTTCTTCTGGTGAATCAGCTGCGCGATGTCATAGACATAGTCCACGTGGTGGTAGCTGGAGCCCACAGCCCACTGGCTGTCGCCGTGGCCCCGCAGATCCGGAGCGATGATGTGATAGTCGTCGCGAAACGACTGAGCGACCCAGTCCCAATTCCGGCAGTGATCGCGTCCGCCATGGACCATCAGCATCGCCGGCGCGTCCTCGTTGGCCCAGTCCACATAGTGGAGCCGGAGCCGCTGAGAAAAATACGTGTGGGAGGTGGGGCCTTCCATAACGCCGATGTGCTCCTGTGAATTGTCAGCCGCCTCTCAAGCTACCGGCCCAACGGGTTTCGATGCACCGCCGACCGACATGCTCAGCCGAGAACAGGCCAACCTGCGGTTCGGCGGTGAGACTGACCGGTGGGCTAGTTCATCTCGAAGCCACCGGCGATGGTCAGGGCGACTCCGGTGACGTTCTCCGCCGTCACCAGATAGAGCACCGCCTCGCCCATGTCCCGGGTGGTCTGGGCCCGTCCGAGTGGAATGGTGCTTTCCATGCGGGCCTCGAATTCTTCGTTGCGCTGCGCAGCCGAACTTGCTTCGGTGGGCAACAGGTGGTCCAGCCACATCGCGGTGCCGACCATTCCCGGGCAGATGGCATTGACACGAATATTGGTCGGTGCCAACTCTGCCGCCAGCGACTGCGTGATCCCGATCGCGGCAAACTTGGAACCGCAGTAGGCCGACATGTTGGGATAACCCCTCTTGCCAGCGATGGATGCCGTGTTGACGATGCTGGCATTGGCGGCGGCCTGCAGATGGGGCAGCGCAGCCTGGGTCATCAAGAAGATGCCCTTGGCATTGACTGCGAATATCCGGTCCCACGATTCGGGGTCGAAGTCGGCCACGCTGCCGCTGTCGACGACCCCTGCATTGTTGACGAGTATGTCCAGCCGGCCGAATTCGGCAACCGTGGCAGCCACAGCAGCAGCACAACTCTGCGGTGAGGTGACATCCACATGAGTTGCACTGATGTGATCGCCCTGTGCCAGTGCTTCGTCAAGGTCGGCTTCATCGGCCAGCGCATACCGCCAATCACCGCTGTCCTGTGCGTCGACCCCAATGTCTGCGATCATCACCTTGGCGCCGGCGTCGGCCAAACAGCCGGCGATGGCCGCGCCGATGCCGCGAGCCCCGCCGGTCACAAGCGCCACGCTGCCGTTGATCGATAATGCCATGGATCCCCCTCCATGCGTCGTTGCCGCGATGGTCACGCGCCGAACTCGCCTGACAGTAGTCGCACCGTGCGATGCGTCACACCGGGAGCGTGTCGACTGCGACATACACCGCCTGGCTCTCCGTTCATGATGACGTCATACCCATCAACCAAAAGGACACCGTCATGGACCCCTTCCTCGGACAAATCATTCTCTTCAACACACCAGCGGGCAGACAGACGTACCGCAAGTACGAGTTGACCAACGTGCAAGTAACGTCCTTCGACGTCAACGCCTCTGGTAACTGATACGGCGACTTCAGCCGCCTCCGCCGACGCTCGACTGGATTCGCCCAGCCCAAACTTCCCCCTTTTCCATTTGACGGATCGTACAAACGTTCGATAAAGTGACCTCACGAGCTTTCGGGCTCACGCTTCCCTTTTGCCACGCCGGGGACATCCAGGCAGGCCTCAAAATTGAGAATCCACGATTCGCCGCTTGATGCTGGTCGTGGGTGTGCGAGAAGGGAAATGCGGAATGTTGTCTGTTGTTGAAGACCCCATGATTGTTGAGGACCCCACGATTGTTGAGGGCGCCACGATTGTTGAGGGCGCCACGGTGGGGTTCGACGATTCGGGACCGCCAGGGGTCACGACCGGTGAGATCGGCGATGTTGTCGCCGGGTTGCGTGAACTGGTTACTGTCGGCGTCACAGTGTCATCGGTCGCCCACGCCAAAGAGCAGCTGGACCTGTACGAACAGATCAGCCGTTTGGCCGAGGCCGGCCAGGTGCAGGTGTTGGGGGCAGTCGACGCTTCTGGTGTCTATGTCGAACATGGCCACTATTCCGCCACGGTGATGCAGCGCCACCAGACGCAGTCATCGAGTGCAACCGCTACAGCCCGCGACAAGACCCGCCGCATGCTTAACCAATGCGACCAGATCGCCGAAGTGTTCTTCGACGGCAAGATCGGAGTCGACCACATCCGGGTGCTGGCCCGAGCCTTCTCAAACCCACGCACCGTCGACGCCTTCATCCAACAGCAGCACCGCTTCATCCAATGGGCCGAACGACTGGCGTGCAAACGGTTCGAGGCCCGGGTCGCAAACTGGGTGCGCACCAATGACTTCGACGGCCCCGAGCCCAACGACCGAGCCCACGAGAACCGCGACGCCAAGCTGACCCAAGACCACTTCAGCGAAGCCTGGCAACTCC
>CALAHA010000089.1 GCA_937891565.1 uncultured Ilumatobacter sp.
TTGTGGCTGTCAACAAGATGGACCTCGTCGACTGGTCACACGAGACGTATCAGGCCATCGTTGACGAGTACTCGGCCTTCGCCGCTCGGATCGGTATCGAGTCGGTTACCTTCGTGCCGGTGTCTGCGCTGCGTGGCGACAACATCGTCGAGTACAGCGAGAAGAGTCCGTGGTACGACGGCCCGACGCTGATGACATACCTTGAGACGGTCCCTGTCGATGAAGCGTCGAGTGCCGATGGCGCCTTTCGAATGCCCGTCCAATGGGTCAACCGCCCGAACCTCGACTTCCGTGGCTTTTCCGGTCGAATCGTCGGCGGTGCAATCCGCACCGGTGACGCAATTCGCGTTCTGCCAGCGGGAACGACCAGCACCGTCGAGCGTATTGTCACGATGGACGGCGATCTCGAAGTTGCGATGTCGGGCCAGTCGGTCACGATCACTTTCGTCGACGAGATCGACGCGAGCCGCGGCGATCTCATCTGCGCAGCCGATGCACCGGCTGAGGTCGCTGATCAGTTCGAGGCGCATGTCGTTTGGATGCACGACGACGAGATGTTGCCCGGCCGACCGTATCTGATGAAGATCGGCACCCGCACCGTCGGTGTGACCATCGCGAATCCGAAGTACCGGGTCGACGTCAACTCCCTCGAACACCTGGCTGCGAACACGCTCGCACTCAATGAGATTGGGGTCTGCAACCTCAGCATCGACCGGGCGATTCCGTTCGACCCATACCCGAGCGCGGCGCAACTCGGCCATGAAGGCCAGGGTCGCCGTGTCGGCAACCGGGACACCGGGTCGTTCGTGATCATCGACAAGATCACTCAGACCACTGTCGGTGCCGGGATGCTGCACTTCGCGCTTCGGCGCAGTCACAACATTCATTGGCAGGACGTCAAAGTCGACAAGGTGGCCCGCAGCGAGCAGAGCCGCCATCAGCCGGGTGTGGTTTGGTTCACCGGGTTGTCCGGGTCGGGCAAGTCGACGATCGCCAACATCGTCGAGTCGAAGCTGCATGCGCTCGGTGTGCGAACGTACCTCCTCGACGGAGACAACGTTCGGCATGGGCTCAACCGTGACCTTGGGTTCACCGATGCGGATCGTGTCGAGAACATTCGGCGGATTGCTGAAGTCTCGGGGCTCATGGTCGACTCCGGGCTCATCGTTCTGGTCTCGTTCATTTCACCGTTTCGATCAGAACGCGACCTCGCGCGCGGACGGGTCGAGCCGGGCGAGTTCATTGAAGTCCATGTGGACACGCCGATCGAGGTAGCCGAGCAGCGTGACCCGAAGGGTCTGTACGCCAAGGCTCGTGCAGGCGAATTGGCAAACTTCACCGGGATCGATTCTCCCTACGAAGCGCCTGAGTCACCAGAGATTCGCGTCGACACCACGGAAGTTTCTGCGGAAGAAGCAGCTGACCGAATCGTCGAGGCGCTTCGAGCAGCAGGGCGACTGTGAGGAGTGCTGGGTGGTTGCCGTAGCGATCTCGGGACAGGACAGAGCGGATACTGCCTCAATCTGTCCCGAGGTTCCTGTTGAACGCGAGTTGGGCTAGGCGAAGCCGCCGAGGCTCGGGTTGATGCCGTCGACGATCTGTTGCGCACGGTCGAGCACGCCCGGCTTGGCTTCGTCATGGGTGAGGATCCAGAACTGGTTCTCGCGGACTGCATCGTGCACTGCTTCAGCAACGACCTCAGTCGAAATGCCGTTCGCGACCAGCGACTCGATCGCTGCTTGCATCCCGCCGGCCACGGGGCCATCAACCGGCTCAGGGCGGAGACCGGCGGGCATGTTGCGGTCGCTTTTGGCGATGCCGGTTGCCACGAAAGCGGGGCAGAGGACGGACACGCCGATGTTGGTTTTGGCGATCTGCATTTCCTTGGTCAGCGTTTCAGACAGTGCGACGACGCCGTACTTGGCGACGCTGTATGCACCCATGAATGGGGCAGATCCGTGGCCGGCCATCGATGCGGTGTTGACGACGTGACAAGGCTCGCCGTGCGCGATCATTGCGGGAAGGAAAATCTTGCAACCGTAGATGACGCCCCACAAATTGATGTCGATTGTCCAGCGCCAGACCTCCAGGTTGTCGGGGTCAGCGACCGGGCCACCTGCGCCGACGCCGGCGTTGTTGCACAGTATGTGGACGTTCCCGAAGGTCTCGACGGCAACTTGTTCGAGTTCGCGCAACTGCTCGATCTCCCGGACGTCGACCTGCAGGCTGACGACCTGGTACCCAGCAGCAGTCAATTCGGCCACAGCTGCTTCCATTGCGGGAACTTCGATGTCGCCGATCACC